>JBIKPB010000150.1:0-4643 GCA_044357705.1 Formosimonas sp.
TATCGAGATCATTGGGTTTGATCGCACCACCATCACCGGTAAACACACGGATTCCATCTTTCATTCACAATTACAACCATCGCCTTTGTCGAGATGAGGTAAAATGCCGCCGTTCATTGAAAATGACATTTTTAACCGTTTTCACAATCCACTTTCTATCGAAAAAAGGATCCGTTATGTTCAACCGCCTCATGCCTAAAGAAGGCAAGTTTTTTGTTTTGTTCAATCAGCACGCTGATATTTTGGTTGACGCCTCCAAAGAACTCGTAAACTTATTCAACGATTTAGCCAATACCGAGCGTTACATGAGCTCAATCAAAGATTACGAAAAACGTGCCGATCGCCTCACTTACGAAACGGTCGACTTACTGCACAAAACATTCATCACACCGCTGGATCGCGATGACATGCTCAAACTCATCACCAATATGGATGACATCGCCGACTTGATGGAAGACGTTGCCGAAACCGTTTCGTTGTACGACGTGACAATCACCACCGACGAAGCCAAGCAACTTGCAGCAATCAGTGTCACCTGCTGTGAGCGTGTTCGCACTGCGGTACATTTGCTCGACAACATGAAAAACGCGAGCGACATGCTCAAAATTTCATCAGAAATCGAACGTTTGGAATCAGACGGCGACCGAGTCTTGCGTAGCGCCATGTCCAAACTGTTCCGCGAGGAAGAAAACGTCAAAAATCTGATCAAATACAAAGCAATTTACGAGTTGCTTGAATCCATTACGGATAAATGCGAAGACGTTGCCAATATCATCCAAGGCATTGTCGTCGAAAACGCTTAATTTGATTTAGTACGGAGCGACTCGCTCTCAATACATAATAGGTTCTATATGGATACCCTACACATCAGCATGGGCGTGGTGATTTTTTTGGTTGTGCTCGCTCTGATTTTTGATTTCATGAACGGCTTCCACGACTCGGCCAACGCAATTGCCACCGTCGTATCAACAGGCGTTTTAAAGCCCCAGCATGCAGTGCTGATGGCCGCTTTTTTTAATTTCATTGCTTTTTTTGTGTTACCTCATACCGTTGCTGCATCCATCGGTAAAGGCATTATTGAAGCATCGGTTGTCGATGAATATGTCGTATTCGGTGCATTGGCAGGTGCAATTATCTGGAATATCGTGACCTGGTATTTCGGCATTCCCTCATCGTCATCACACGCACTGATGGGCGGTCTGATCGGTGCAGCGGTTGCCAAAGCTGGCATCGGCGCATTGCTCAGCGAAAAAATCTTGCAAACGGTGGCATTTATTTTCGTCGCACCGATGATCGGTTTTGTCTTGGGCTCAATGCTCATGCTCACGGTGTCATGGATTTTCTACCGCTCATCTCCCGCTAAAGTCGATCGCTGGTTCCGCCGCTTACAACTCATTTCAGCCGCTTCATACAGTCTAGGCCATGGCGGTAATGACGCGCAAAAAACCATGGGTATCATCTGGTTGCTCTTAATCGCCAGCGGCATCATGAGCAACTCTGACGAATTACCTTTATGGGTCGGCTACTCATGTTTTACAGCCATTGCATTGGGTACATTATTCGGCGGCTGGCGCATTGTCAAAACCATGGGACAAAAACTCGCTAAACTTAAACCCGTCGGTGGCTTTTGTGCAGAGACTGCGGGCGCCATCACTTTATTCACGGCAACAGCAATGGGTATTCCGGTTTCAACCACGCACACCATTACAGGCGCAATTACAGGTGCGGGCTCAACCGCTCGTGCCTCTTCGGTGCGTTGGGGCGTTGCCGGCAATATTGTATGGGCATGGATTTTCACGATTCCCGCTTCAGCATTTATGGCAGCAATTGCGTGGTGGGTAGGTACAAAAATTCTGTAATTAAAATCAGAAATTTCACTAAGTAATTGATATGGCAAAAGTTTTACTTTTGCCATATTTTTTTCATTTTTCTCAAAGCAGGAGAATATATAGATGAATCATTTCAAATACATCGATGCAGGATTTTTCATATAAGCAAGTTTTTTTACATGGCTACTCAAAGCTAAAACTATTTGTACGACCATTGCAGATGGTACGACAGGAAAAATCTTGTTACAGCAAGGCAATTACAACGAACGATTCACACCCGCCTCCACTTTCAAAATCGCTTTGAGTGTCATGGGTTTTGATTCAAACCTCCTTAAAAATGCCCATGCACCTGTCCTGCCATTGCGTGATGGTTATGTCGACTGGGGCGGCGATCCTTGAAAACAACCAACCGATCCGACCCGTTGGCTCAAATACTCCGTGGTTTGGTATTCACAACAACTCACACACAAACTTGGTCAACAACGCTTACGACGTTACGCTACGGACTTTGGCTACGGTAATGCCGACTTTTCAGGCGATGCCGGCAAAAACATTTTGCACTACTCATCACAAACCCAAATCCTACTTTGCAGTTATTTATAAAAAAGCCGGTCAAAATGACCGGCTTTTTTTATGACAAGAAGCAAACCAATATCAGTAAACGCCCTGTGCAATCATCGCTTCAGCAACTTTCACGAAGCCTGCGATATTGGCACCGTCTACGTAATTCACCGTACCGTCTTCTTGCGTACCGTGTTTGACACAGTTTTTATGAATGTCTTTCATAATCGCAGACAAACGCTCGTCCACTTCATTGCGCGTCCAAGACAAACGCAATGCGTTTTGTGACATTTCCAAACCAGAAGTCGCTACACCACCCGCATTTGATGCTTTACCCGGTGCGAACAGGATTTTCGCTTCGAGGAATTTTTCAACCGCTTCCAAAGTCGAAGGCATATTCGCACCTTCAGCCACGCAAATACAGCCATTTGCGAGCAATGTAGTCGCATCTTCTGCATTCAACTCATTTTGCGTTGCGCATGGCAAAGCCACATCGGCTTTAATATGCCATGGACGTTTACCCGCTTCAAACGTCAAGCCATTGGCTTTCGCATATTCAGACAGACGGCCACGTTGAACGTTTTTCAACGCCATGATTTTCGCCAGCTTATCAGTGTCGATGCCAGCAGGATCATGCAAAGTACCTTCTGAATCAGACATCGTGATGACTTTAGCACCGAGTTGAATCAATTTTTCCACCGCAAATTGCGCGACATTGCCTGAGCCAGAAACCAAAACAGTTTTACCCGTGATTGAATCACCTTTGTGCTTCAACATTTCTTGCGCGAAGTAAACTGTACCGTAGCCCGTTGCTTCTGGACGAACCAAAGAACCACCGAATGTAATACCTTTGCCCGTGAATACAGAGCCGGTGTTGTTTGAGTATTTTTTCATGTAGCCAGTCATGTAGCCGACTTCACGAGCACCCACACCGATATCACCGGCCGGAACGTCCGTATCCGGACCAATGTGGCGATACAATTCGCTCAACAGCGCTTGGCAAAAACGCATCACTTCGCCATCCGACTTACCTTTAGGATCAAAATCCGAACCGCCTTTACCGCCGCCCATTGGCAACGTGGTCAATGCATTTTTAAAGGTTTGCTCGAACGCCAAAAACTTCAAAATCGACAAATTTACTGATGGGTGAAAACGCATACCACCTTTGTAAGGGCCGATGGCGTTGTTATGTTGAATACGGAAAGCACGGTTGACTTGAGTTTGACCCTTGTCATCAACCCAGCTCACACGGAATTGAATCACACGCTCAGGCTCAACCAAGCGTTCCAAAACTGCGAAATCGGCGTATTTAGGATTTTTTTCGATGAACGGCCACAGGCTCATCATCACTTCTTTTACTGCTTGTAAAAATTCAGGTTGATTGGGATCGCGTTTTGCGACGTACGCCAAAAAATCTTCGAGTGTTGCATAAGCCATGTATTGCTCCTTTTTGTGTGAAATTTAATCTGTCACTTATTAAGTGTTGTGACATGATAAGTCAAAAAACTGCATCATTCTAACCCGTTTAAATAGATTAAACAACGAATAAACCCGCGTATAAGCGCGGGTTTTCAGAGATTATTTATGCTGCGCTGCGGTATTTTCAGATAAATTTGCGACAGCTTACTCTGACACCATTTAACGTAATTGGCTGAGTGATCGTCGGTTATGACAGAAATTAAGTCCCCATCCAAATACCACACATGCCTCCTTTAACAGAATTATAAGATTCAAAAATCAAGCCTAACCAAGCATAACCACGCTCAAACGCGATTAAAATGCCACTGTTTTAAGACCATCCGCAGTGGCAATCAATGCAATATCCGCCGCATTTTGTGCAAAAATCCCAACGGTGAGCACTCCTGGAATGATCGACAACTGAATCTCCATCGCCAACGGCTCAGTAATCTGCAAACCGTGTACATCCAAAATATGACAGCCATTGTCCGTGATCAACGGCGCACCATCCGCAGTTTTGCGCCAAACCGGATGACCACCCAACTCGATCATTTGTCGTGCCACGGCTTCGCGCGCAAGTGGGACGACCTCAACCGGCAACGGAAATTGACCGAGCACGGCAACCTCTTTGCTCGCATCGGCAATGCAAATAAACTCGTCGCTGATCGATGCGCAAATTTTCTCACGCGTATGCGCCGCACCGCCGCCTTTGATCATATTGCCTTCTGGATCAATCTCGTCAGCACCGTCAATGTAAACCGGTACCGAAACCACCTCATTGACATCAAAAACTTT
>JBIKPB010000201.1:0-3406 GCA_044357705.1 Formosimonas sp.
TCAATCGCAAAGGTAACGTCGAGATTTTGCAAGGCAATATCGTGAATCACTTGATCATAGGCGCGCTGCAAAAAGGTCGAATAAATCGCCAAAACCGGCTTTAAGCCATCGCATGCTAAACCCGCGGCAAACGTCGCGGCGTGCTGCTCAGCGATACCCACATCAAAATATCTGCTCGGATAGATGGATTCGAACTCGACCAGGCCCGAGCCTTCACGCATCGCTGGCGTAACCGCAACCAAGCGCGAGTCGACTGCTGCCATGTCGCAAATCCAGTCACCGAATATTTGAGTAAATGTGGTTTTTTTTGGCTTGGTCGATGCAACAATGCCCTCCGAGGGATTGAATGTCGATGGACCGTGATACATGATCGGGTCTTCCTCCGCCAATTTATAACCCTGACCTTTGCGCGTCACAACATGCAAAAATTGCACCCCACCGCGGTTTTTGAGATTTTCCAAAGTTGGAATCAACGAGTCCAAATCATGACCATCAATCGGTCCGATATAATTGAAACCAAACTCCTCAAACATCGTTGCTGGCACGATCATGCCTTTGGCATGCTCTTCAAAACGACGGGCAAATTCCAACATCGGCGGCGCGACTTTAAGGATTTTTTTCAATCGTGCACGCGCCGTACCGACAAAATTACCGCTCAATAGTTTCGCTAGATATCGATTCATTGCACCGACCGGTGGCGAAATCGACATATCGTTGTCGTTTAAAATCACAAGTAAATTAATGTCGTCGGTCACACCTGCGTTGTTCATCGCTTCAAACGCCATGCCACCGGTCAAGGCACCATCACCAATCACGGCAATATGTTGACGATTGGGCAAATTTAAATGACGTGCGGCAACGGCCATGCCAAGTGCAGCCGAAATGCTGGTCGATGAATGTGCTGTACCAAACGCATCATGGATGGATTCTGAGCGTTTGGGGAAACCCGACAAACCACCATGCTGGCGTAATGTCGCCATTTGATCGCGTCGGCCAGTGAGGATTTTGTGGCCGTAACTTTGATGTCCGACATCCCAGACAATTTTATCGTCCGGCGTATTGAATACATGATGCAATGCCACAGTCAACTCAACCGTACCGAGATTGGACGACAAGTGGCCTCCGGTTTGTGACACCGATTGAAGGATAAACGCTCGCAACTCGACGGACAATTGCACAAGTTGGTCTTTAGATAAAGCCCGCACATTGGCAGGATCATTGATTTGATTCAGTAAAGGATAAGTGGTGTTCATAAATTATTGTTTAAACGATTGGGGCGAATCAATCATCGCAATTGTGGGAAGATCGTAGCCACCTTACGCCACTTGTTTATATTGAGCGTGAATCATGAGCAGCTTCCACCCATTCAATCGTGGCATTGCCACCTTGAATATGCGTCACCACGCCATTAATTGTCTCATAACGAATGCCGGACTTTTGCTGAGGCGTCGTCCAATAAGTCAAATAAAAATCGTTGCCGTCACCGTATTTATGCGGTTCGACTTTTAAAGATTTTTTAGCGTAAGTCATTTTGACTTTATTTTCAGAGTCTCCAATGCGAATGCCTTTATCGGTCATCAACACTGAATATTTTTTTGGCTTGAGCGACCTCATACTCAAATCAGCGCGCGCGATTTTGCCATCAATCAGCATAAAACTCAAATTCGGATACGCTTTGATCGGCAGCGTATACGCACATTGACGGCTGCTATCGGCTTGACGATCAACGGTGCCAACGGATAATTTCACACCCAAGACCTTAGAAGCGCGCTGTAAAGTCATACCCGTCGTGACAGGGCCAAAACCCTGAGTAGTAATCGTCCAGTTTGGATTTTTGGCATGACTCACCTGAACGGCAGTGCCGAGTAAAACACCAGTAATCCATATAACGGTTATGTTTTTCATGTCAATAAACCCTCATGGCGCAATACGCGGCCAAATTCGCCAATCGTTGTGCATTGCTACCAAATGGTTGCAATGCCAGCAACGCTTCACTGTACAAATTCGCCACATAATCGCGCGCACCCGCCAAGCCCATTTCGCGTACATACGTCGGTTTATCGGCTTGCAAATCTTTACCGGCGGTTTTGCCCAAAGTCGCTGTATCTTGTGTTGCATCAAGTACATCATCAACGACTTGAAACAACAAACCAACCACATCAGCAAAGTGTTTCAAAGCCAATTGGTGCGATTCGGTTAACGGCTTGCCGCACATCGCTCCCATCATCAAGCTGGCTTTAAGCAGTGCACCGGTCTTTAGCGCATGCATGGTTTGCATGTCATCCATTGACAGCACTTGCCCGACATGATGTAAATCAATCGCTTGTCCACCTGCCATACCAATCACACCCGACGCATCAGATAACTCACGCATTAATGCCACTTGCGCCGTTACATCCAGCGACAAATCAGTTGCAGCCAAAGTCGAAAACGCCAAAGTTTGCAACGCATCACCCGCCAATAACGCCTGTGCTTCACCAAATACCACATGTACCGTCGGCAGACCACGGCGTAAATCATCATCGTCCATACACGGCAAATCATCGTGAATCAACGAATACGCATGAATGTACTCCAACGCCGCCGCAACCGATAATAATGTTGCCCGAGGCGCATCTACCAATTCGCCGGCAGCTAAAACCGCCAATGCACGTACGCGTTTGCCACCATTCATCACACCGTGTTGCATCGCATCGAGCAAGGGCGATTGCGCGGCGGCCGCATGATTGGCAAATACCGTCAAACCATCGCGCAAACGTTCGTCAATTGCTGGGCGCAAATCCGCAGCCCATGTTTCAAACGCGTGCATATCCCCAATCAACTCACTCACTCGCCTGCCCCGTGCTCAAATCAAAGGGCTTCGCCATATCATCCTCGACGATTTTGATTTGTGTTTGCACTGCGGCAAGTTGTGCTTGGCAAAATTTCACCAAATACGCACCGCGTTGGTAGGCTGCCAAAGCTTGTTCAAGGGCAAATTCGCCACCGTCCATACCATCGACCAAAGCATCTAACTCACGCATGGCCTCTTCAAAACTGGCGGGTTCTTTATGTTTGACTTTTGCTTGTGCCATGATTGCTCAATACCTATTAAAATTACCCAAAAAATTGTCCTAATTTTACGCTAAAACCTGATGTAAAGGCGTTTTAAAAGCGGCTTTAGAATTGATAATGACTTTGATTTTCAAGTGCACAGCATTTTCATTATATTCGTCTTTTATATCAACAATCGGTATTTGTACCTCAATTGAATAAAGGCTATCATGATTGCCTGTTTACTATTTTTGGGAGTTTAAATATGAGAAATTTATCTGATGCCGATGCAAAGACCTTGATTGATGTACTGAATAAAATCATGGAAATCGAGTTGGCGGGTGTTGTGCGTTATACGCATTATTCGCTCATG
>JBIKPB010000152.1:0-4621 GCA_044357705.1 Formosimonas sp.
CACATCATTCAAAGCGATTCAACGGTGCACGTGACTCTTAAAAAGCCCGTGGGTGACTCTGCAAAAAATCTGGCATCAGGTGCGGTGAACATCAGCGGCTTCACGCGTTTTAGTATGCTCGATATCGGCAAAGCACAATTGGTTGAGGCACCGAATGCGGACAACACCGTAGATGGATTGGACAATGTCAAAGGCAGCTTTGCCGGTAAAGCGTTGGCAAGCTTTTTGGGACGAGACAACAAATCCGATGAGCACACCTCAGAAGAAGTGACCGATGCAGAGTTAGAAGTGGATCACCCACCCAAAAAAACGAGCAAACATCGAAAACGTCGTTGAGCAGATCATTCAACACCGTCCTTGACAAGCCCTGAGTCATCAGGGCTTGTTAATTCCACCACGCCGCCGCGCTGCACGCCAAGGCCGCTTGCTTGACCTCAGAACGGTTCATGATGTGCGCACTCACTTGCTGTACATTGCGCTGATTTTTCATGCTTTGCATCAGTTGCTGGCGCTCTTTCAAAGGCAAAAGCGTCAACATATCATCCGCCACACAACGACAACTGTAACGCAACTGCGCCGAGTTTAAATTTAAAGACTGCACCCATGCGTTTTGCGACGCTTGCTTGACACAAGTTTGCGAGGCCAAAGCGAGCCATGCCTTTTTGTCAAAAGACTCCGTTTGTGCTAAAGCGTGCGAGATCAACGACAGCAAAGCACTGAGCGCAAAACAACGCATTTTCAACATGCCTGACTCCGATCAAAAATCCAAAATAATGGACGCATTCTATCGCACACTTTTTGATTTATTCATACATTTACCTATTTTTGAGCCCACAATAAACCTCCAAACAACTTATATTTCAGGAGGTCGTATGGATCCAATGCAAAAAATCACACCATGTCTGTGTTTCAACGGCAATGCCGAAACCGCAGTCAATTTTTACGTATCGGTTTTTAAAGACGCTCGTATCATTTCAAGCGATCTGGGTTCAAACAATCAACCCTTAATGATTCAGTTCGTACTGGCGGGCAGCCCTTATTTAGCACTCAACGGGGAGCAGATTTTCTATTCACCGAAGCTATTTCCTTATCGGTCGACTGCGAAGATCAAGCTAAAGTGATGAGCTGCGGCAAAAGCTCACCGCCGATGGCGGCAAAGAAGTGGAATGCGGTTGGCTGAAAGACAAATTCGGCTTGGCATGGCAAATCGTGCCACGCCGGCTTACGGAATAAATGAAAGATCCAGAGCGCGCACCGCGCGTGATGGCGGCATTGATGACAATGGTTAAAATCGATATTGCGACATTAGAACAAGTTTAATGAATCGTAATCACTAAGGAGAATTTCATGAACTACGTCGATGGATTTGTGGTCGCGGTGACCACCACAAAACGTGGAGAATACCGCGCTTTTGCGGCAGAAACCGCACGGTTGTTTAAAGAGTTTGGCGCGTTGCAAGTCGTTGAAACTTGGGGCGAAGATGTGCCAGAAGGCAAACTCACGTCATTTCCGATGGCCGTCAAATGTGAAGCCGATGAAGCCGTCGTGTTCTCGTGGGTCACTTGGCCATCGAAAGAAGTGCGCGACGAGGGCTGGAAAAATCATGGAAGATCCACGCATGAACCAAGATCGACCCATGCCTTTTGATGGCAAGCGCATGATTTACGGCGGTTTTGATGTGATTGTGGATGTTTAATTTTAAAGCTGATTAAAAACCCTCTTTCAATACACGTACTCACATAGAGAATGAAAAAACGCCACGGCTTTTTAGCCGTGGCGTTTTTCGGTCTAACATGAAACTTAATGGATCAGCATTATTTGATTTTATCGACAATCACGAATTTCTTATCTTTCTCTTGCAAAATCGTAATCTCTGTATCTTTACGCTCACCTGTTGCATCATCAAAGGCAATCGGACCACTCAAACCAGTTGTCGTAATGCCTTTCATTGCTTCAGCAACTTTGGCCGGTTCAGTTGAGCCGGCTTTTTTAAAAAGCCTCAACCAACGTTAAAACGGCATCGTATGCAAAAGGTGCGAAACCCTGAACTTTTTGCCCTGGAAAACGTTTTTCAAAACGCTCTTTAAATGCCGCACCTTCTTTCATTTCTTCAAGCGGGACACCGGTCGTGGAACATACAGCACCCTTTGCGGCATCACCTGCTAAAGTGATGAAATTGTCCGTACAGACCGCATCCGGCACCAGCAAAGTCGAGGTGATACCAAGCTCACGCGCTTGCTTAGCGAATGTCGCACCGGTATCATCCAAACCGCCCCACATAATGCCATCCACATTATTGGCCTTGATTTTAGCCAGAATGGCTTTGAAATCAGTCGTTTTGTCGGTAGCGGATTCGCGCGAGACAACGGTGATCCCGAGCTCTTTGGCTTTTTGCTCAACTTTGTCGGCATTCCCTTTACCGTAAGTAGTTGCATCATCCACAATGGCAAGCGTTTTAATGCCTTTTTTCTGTGCATAGGTCACTAATGCGGGGCCTTGCATGCCATCATGTGCAACCATTCGGTACATCATGTTCAAACCATTAGGACCTTTAACAGCCTTATTGGTTACATCCGGATTACTGGCAGAAGGTGTCAATGCCACCAAACCCGCATTGGCATAAATCGGTTGTGCCACCATCGTCACCCCCGAGTTATAGTGGCCAACCACTGCTGAAATCGATTTATCATCAGCGATTTTTTGCGCGACGGTTGTGCCTTGTTTCGGATCTGCCGCATCATCTTCGGAAACCAACTCAAGCATGTACTTTTTACCCGCCACATCAATGCCACCCTTGGCATTAATTTCTTCGACCGCCAGCAGTGCCCCACTTTGATTGTCTTTACCTGAATTCGCAGTCACGCCTGACAGCGGACTGACGCTGGCGATCTTGATCACATTACTGCCCGCACCGCTTGCCGAGCTTGCAGCATCGGCTTTTTTATCGCCACCCGAACATGCCGCTAGCGACATACTCGCAACGACCCACGCACTTAAACTCAATTTTTTGAATTTCATTTTAGATCACTTGTTGACTGATCAACCTACTTTTGAAAATGCATGCGATGCTCGTCAGCGAACATCCATGCACCCACGATAAAAAAATCTCCACACGAATGCAGAGGTTTTCAAAGTCACACTTACTGGATTTTATCCACAGCAACAAATTTGTTGTCTTTGTCTTCCATGATGGTGATGAACGCATTTTTGCGCTCACCGCTGTCTTCAAAAGCAATCGAACCGCTCAAACCTTCAACAGTCAAACCTTTGATCGCAGCAGCCACTTTTGCGGGATCAGTTGAACCGGCTTTCTTAATCGCTTCAACAGCAACTTTGACCCCATCGTAGTACAAAGGACCATAAGCTTGTACCGTTTGACCTGAGAAACGTTTTTCAAAGCGTGCCTTAAAGCCAGCGCCGTCTTTCATGTCCGCCAACTGTACGCCCGTTGCCGAGCAAATCGTGCCCTGCGCTGCGGCACCTGAAAGCTTGAGGAAGTTATCGGTACACACGGCGTCCGGCATCAAGAATGTTGCGTTAATGCCCAATTCACGCGCTTGTTTCACCAATGAAGCCGCCGTAGAGTCATAACCGCCCCACATGATTGAATCCACGCCCATTGACTTGAGTTTGGTTAAAATACCTTTGAAGTCGGTGGTTTTATCCGTCGCCGATTCGTGGATCACGACATTGACGCCGAGCTCTTTGGCTTTTTTCTCAACTTGATCAGCCAAGCCTTTGCCGTATGCCGTTGCATCATCCAAAACAGCTAAGTTTTTAAAGCCTTTTTTCTGAGCATACGATGCCAAAGCAGGGCCTTGCATGCCATCGTGTGAAGCCATGCGGTACACCATGGTTGTGCCGCTGTCGCTTTTGGTGCCTTTGAGCGTAACGTCAGGGTTGCTGCTCACGGTAAAAGCGACCAAGTTGGCTTTGGCATAAATCGGTTGCGCCACCATCGTCACGCCCGAGTTATAGTGACCGACCACAGCAGAAATAGATTTGTCATCGGCAATTTTTTGTGCCACAGTCGCACCCTGCTTAGGATCGCCTGCATCATCTTCAACCACCAATTCAACAGTGTACTTTTTACCGCCAATGTCGACGCCACCGGCAGCATTGATTTCTTCCACTGCCAATAATGCGCCGCTTTCGTTGTCTTTACCGACCGTGGCTTGCTCGCCCGACATCGGCGATGCGGTTGCGATCTTAATCACATTCGCGCCTGCCGCTGCGCCTGCGTCGGCTTTTTTATCACCGCCCGAACAAGCCATGAGTGCCAAACTTGCGGCAACGCTTGCGGTCAAAGTTAAATACTTAATTTTCATATGTGTCTCCAGATTAAATGGTTTGCGGGTATACCGCTGGTTTTTCATATCATCGCACAAGGCCATTGAATGCTTAGCGTGCCACTTTATGACATTTTAGTTTTGCATTACCACTGAATTCTGCACCTTTTTGGCAAAATTTTATGAGCTGTCAGTCTCGTGTCATTATTATTGATCTTTTCAATGCTGTCGATTTGTAATCCCCCCAATTTTAACAACACTTAAAAGTAGGGGTTTTAATAAGCATTTTCAATCATCCGTCTTGGAGGCACACCACCAATCGCTGAATGAGG
>JBIKPB010000153.1:0-4584 GCA_044357705.1 Formosimonas sp.
CAACTAAGAAGAAAAGTCGCTTTGCGCGTATAATCACTCCTTCGATTTAAGGATTAATATGCCCGCCGCTATTGAGGTACAAAATGTTGTCAAGCAATACTCTGATTTAACTGCGTTGAATGATGTGAGTTTCACCGTTCAACAAGGTGAATTTTTTGGTTTGCTCGGGCCGAACGGTGCGGGTAAAACCACGTTGATCAGTATCATGGCCGGTTTGGCGCGAGCGACCAGCGGCGCGGTTAAAGTCATGGGTTTTGATGCCCAAGGTAGCTTTCAAGATGCGCGTCGTATGCTTGGCGTGGTGCCGCAAGAGTTGGCATTTGATCCTTTTTTTACCGTGCGCGAAACCTTGGTTTGGCAATCGGGTTATTTCGGCCTGAAAAAAAACGACGCATGGATTGATGAGTTACTTGAGAACTTGGGTTTGTCAGATAAAGCCGACGCCAATATGCGCCAACTCTCTGGCGGTATGAAACGCCGCGTCTTGGTTGCCCAGGCATTGGTGCATCGTCCACCGGTGATTATTTTGGATGAGCCGACCGCCGGTGTCGACGTTGAGTTGCGCCAAACTTTGTGGCATTTTGTCTCGCGTTTGCATCGTGAAGGCCATACGATTGTATTGACCACGCATTACCTCGAAGAAGCGGAGCAATTGTGTGAGCGCATTGCGATGCTCAAAAATGGTCAATTGATTGCACTGGATCGCACCAGTGCGTTATTGCAACAACTCACCGGTGTTAAGTTAAATGTTAAATTGCATAACCGCATTGTGCGAGGTGGGTTATCAAGTGATGTGGTGGCGATGTTGGTCAACGATGAGTATGAACTAAACAAATTGTCATTCAACCTCAAAAATGCCACGCAGGTGGAAACCGTACTTGCCGCCGTACGCGAAGCGGGTGGTGAACTAGAGGATGTTGCAGTGTCACAAGCCGATTTGGAGGACGTTTTCGTGCGTCTGATGCAAAATGAGCGAGGTGCAGCATGATCGGTATGTGGACGTTATTTTTAAAAGAGTGTCGCCGCTTTTGGAAGGTTGGTTTTCAAACAGTCGCCGCACCGGTCATGACCGCATTGTTGTATTTGATGATTTTCGGGCATGTGTTGAGCGACCAGGTTCGTGTGTATGACAATGTGGATTACGTCAGCTTTTTAGTACCGGGTTTGGTCATGATGAGCGTGTTGCAAAATGCGTTTTCCAATTCGTCGTCGTCTTTGATTCAATCTAAAATCATGGGTAGTTTGATTTTTGTTTTGCTCACACCCTTGACGGCTTTGCAGATTTTTGTCGCTTATGTCGGCGCCGCGGTTGTTCGTGGTGTGGTGGTTGGTTTGGGCGTTTTGCTGGTAACGATTTGGTTCATTCATGTGGACGTGACGCATTTTGGTTGGGTATTGTTGTTCCTTGTTTTAGGTGCCGCGATTATGGGCGTACTCGGTTTGATTGCGGGTATTTGGGCTGAAAAGTTCGATCAGATTGCCGCTTTTCAAAACTTCATTATCATGCCGGCGACATTTTTATCTGGTGTGTTTTACTCGATTCATTCACTGCCGAATTTCTGGCAAAAAGCCTCTCAGTTCAACCCGTTTTTCTATATGATAGACGGCTTTAGATATGGCTTTTTTGGTCAATCCGATGTGTCGCCCTGGTTGAGTCTGGCTGTTGTTGGTTTAGCCTTACTGGCTTTATCTGGTTTGGCTTTGGGCATGTTGCAACGCGGCTATAAATTACGTTATTAAAATTACACCCATCATTATGAATTTACCTACTCCCGAACAAGTCAAACAATACATCGCAGATGGCATCGCTTGCGAGCATCTTGTGGTTGAGGGCGATGGCCAGCATTTTTATGCGACGATTGTTTCAGCAGAATTCGACAACCAACGCACATTGGCGCGGCAACGCGCTGTTTATGCCGTATTGGGTGATCGTATGGTTGCTGAAATTCATGCCTTGTCGATGAAGACCTACACACCTGAAGAGTGGGTTAAACAAAAAAGCGCGGCATCAGTTTAGACTCGATCAAAGATTGGATCGGGTTTTATTGTTTTAGACTTTGTACGGATTGCTGTACAAAGTTTTTATTTTACAAAAAATCGCAGTGGATTTTTTGTAACAACTATAAAGAGAGACCAGATATGGAACAACTCAAAATCATTGGCGGTGGCGGTAATACGCGTTTGAATGGCGATATCCGCATTGGCGGCGCAAAAAATGCGGCATTGCCGATTATGTGCGCCACGTTACTCACCGGTGAACCGATTCAATTGCGTAACGTGCCTGACTTGCGTGATATTCGCACGACCATTCAGTTGTTGCGTGAGTTGGGTGTAACGGTATCTGAACTCGAACACGACAAAGTTACTGTACATGCTTATGGTTCAATCAGCACCAAAGCGACTTATGATTTGGTCAAAACCATGCGTGCGTCGATTTTGGTACTGGGTCCTTTGCTGGCGCGTTTTGGCGAAGCATGGGTCTCGTTGCCGGGTGGTTGTGCGATTGGCGCACGTCCCGTCGATCAACACATCAAAGGTTTGCAGGCGATGGGGGCTGAAATCACAATTGAACACGGTTACATTCATGCGCGCGCACCTGAAGGCGGTCGACTCAGAGGTGCAAGCATTACGACCGATATGATCACGGTTACCGGCACCGAGAATTTGCTGATGGCAGCAACATTGGCCGAAGGTACAACGATTCTTGAAAATGCGGCGTGCGAGCCAGAAGTCACCGACTTAGCAAAAATACTCATCAGCATGGGGGCAAAAATTGAGGGTCTGGGGACACATCGCCTTGTCATTGAAGGGGTTGAACGTCTGCACAGTGCAACCCATTCGGTTGTTGCTGATCGTATTGAGGCGGGTACGTTTTTGTGTGCTGTCGCGGCGACGGGCGGTGATGTACGTTTGACGCATGTGGATCCAACCATCATGGGTGCTGTGCTCGACAAATTGCGCGAGATCGGTGTGGTGCTCGAAATCGGCGAAACCACGATTCGTGCAAAAATGGAAGGTCAACCGAAACCGGTGAGTTTCAGTACCACCGAATATCCAGGTTTTCCGACAGATATGCAAGCCCAGTTCATGGCGGTTAATGCGGTTGCCAGTGGTGCATCGAGCGTGACAGAAACAATTTTTGAAAATCGTTTCATGCATGTTCAAGAGATGAATCGTTTGGGGTCTAACATCGTGATCGATGGTAATACCGCGACAACTCAAGGCGTTGCGGCTGAGTCATTGTCGGGTGCGATGGTCATGGCGACGGATCTGCGCGCTTCAGCCAGCCTCGTGATTTTGGGCATGGTGGCTGAAGGCACGACGATTGTGGATCGTATTTATCATCTTGATCGCGGTTATGAGCGCATGGAGGAAAAACTCACGAAGGTCGGTGCGGACATCACACGTGTCAGTGGTGTGTCGGAAGAAGAAGTGCTTTAACTTTAAATCAGCGTGAATGTTTAATGACAAAAAACCGTTCTTTGAGAACGGTTTTTTTTGCGTTCAAAACAAGAACAGAATCGTTTTGTTGTACCGTACGATAGGCTCATAAAAAATATGAATGGGATCGGATGTACTTTCAATCGGCTTGACCGATGTCCAAACGCAAGATGGTTCATTCGCAGCCATTGTGAATTTAAAAAGGTTTGAAATCGCCCCATTGTGGTGAGTGAAAGCGACCATAAATGAGTGGACCGTTGTTTTCAACACGATCAAAGAGGGTAAATTTTTCTTTGCCAATAGTTTGCGTGGAAAACTCATGGAGGTCACGCGGATGGCCGTCGTCAAAAAGCTTGGCATCAAGGCTGAACAGTGCTTGCCATTTTTGAGCATCGCCGTTTTGCCAAGCCTCAAAAGGGCTTTAACGATCGGGTGAGTGAGTTGATTGGGGTTGTTCATGGGCTGGGTATTTTCCGATGAAGTGAGTTGTGTTGCCGCTTCGGTCAGTTCTGCGTGCGTTGTGAGCAGAGGAGTATGGATCAGGAACGCAAATATGATTTTTTTCATCTTCGGAGTCTTAAAACAGTTGACGTGAAATTCAGTCCACGTGAATGCATGACTGATCCGAGCAGGTAAAAAATGGACATGTTTTCAAATTCAACATGTCCATTGTTGTGCTCAATCTTAGCGCGTGGTGTAACCGCCGTTGGCGAAAATCGTTTGGCCCGTGATCCACCAAGCGTCGGTCACCAAGAATTTAACCAAATGTGAAATGTCTTCGATATCGGTCAAACCTTTTTTCGAGCAGTTGCTCAAAGCCGCTACAGTTTCGTCCGCTGCTGCTTCTTTATCCTCCTGACCATAGAAAAATGGTGTGTCCATCGGGCCGGGGCCGACCGCAGTGACCGAAATGCCTCATGCGCCAAATTCTTTGGATGCAGCGCGGGTGTAATACTCGATCGGTGCTTTTGAGCTGGGATAAATCGCGTATGAGTCCGTGTAAGCAGCGAGCAATGAGCTGACGATGGTGCAAATTTTGCCGCATGAGTGCGCACCCTCAATGCCTTTATTCGCAGTCTATCCGCATCGTCGACACTTACCCAAACGAGTCAGAGTGTTTATGAATTGGGTCGAACAGTTGGT
>JBIKPB010000154.1:0-4571 GCA_044357705.1 Formosimonas sp.
CTTAACCACAGACCAAGAAAAAGATTAAACTTCAATCCTCCGATTCAAGCCGTTACTATGAATCTTCTTCAAAATTGCCTTTCGTAGTTTAATTCACCGGTATAATTTAAAAAATAGGGCCTGCAACATCAACTTCTAAAGTTGGAATGTAGAATGACTGCTTTTCTCCGAACGAAGTTAAAGCCCCAAGAGTTTCTTGCCAAATTGAGGGTGGCATTTTGCTTAAAGCAGTTTTTCGTATAATACTAATAGTTTCATCTTTATTTACGCTGCGAGTAGTTTTGCCTATTATTTAAATTGTCCATCAACAATGTCTGACAAAAAACGATCGTTTAAATAGCTGGTTTCCAGTGTGATGATTGCTTTGTGCTTTGTTGTTAGGTAAAATTTAAAACCATAGCTATTAAAACTGCTGCTTAAACAGTCCATTTAAACAAGGACAAATCATTCAATAATTTGAAAAGGCTTGCTGTATATCATGCTAAAACCATTATCCGAGCTCCGTCATCCGCGTGAAGTAATCCGCCAATTTACTCCGAACTGGTTTGCTGTAGTTATGGGCACTGGCGTCCTTAGTGCCGCACTACTTCAATTTCCGGCTTTTTCTATCGTCGCAGAAGGCTTATGGTATCTGGCCATTGTCTTATTCATTATGTTTGCTCTTCTTTATAGTGCCCGTTGGATATTATTTTTCAAGGAGGCGAGTAATATCTTTGAACATTCCACCATCTCGATGTTTCTGGGCACAATACCGATGGCTATAGCAGTGATTATCAATGGCATGTTGATTTTTGGTATCCAGCGCTGGGGTAATAGCGTCATTGTCTACGCCGAGCTCTTATGGTGGTTCGATGTCTTGGTGTCTATTTTGTGTGGTGTTGGCATTCCTTTCTTAATGTTTACCTATCAAAAACACAGTATTAATCAAATGACTGCGCTATGGCTATTGCCTGTGGTTGCCGCCGAAGTCGTTGCGGCGACTGGTGGATTGTTGGCGCCGCATCTGATAGATGCGAATGCACAACTTATTGTGTTGGTTTCTAGCTATATACTTTGGGCGTTTTCAGTGCCGATCGCGTGTAGTTTTTTAGTGATTTTATTACTTCGTATGGCTTTACATAAACTACCACATGAAAATATGGCTGCGTCCAGTTGGCTGACTTTGGGACCTATCAGTACAGGAGCTTTGGGGCTACTGACTATTGGTGCTGCTGCGCCAAGCATCTTCACTATGCATGGTATGGAAAATTTAGGTAGTATTGCCGCTGGTATTGGTATTTTGTTTGCAACCATATTATGGGGTTTCGGCCTGTGGTGGATGCTTTTGGCACTATTGATTACGCAGCGCTACTTCCGTAGCCATGTACCTTTTAATCTGGGTTGGTGGGGCTATACTTTTCCGCTCGGGGTATACACTTTAGTGACGTTTAGACTAGGCGCAGTTTGGAAGATGATTTTCTTTAATATTTTTGGTAGTGTATTGTTAGTGGCCTTAGCCTTGATGTGGCTGATTGTTGCATTACGCACGGCGCATGGTGCTTATCATGGTACGCTGTTTGTGTCTCCTTGTATTGCGAAAGAATAATACGTTATGCAAAGCAATTATCTAGCATGAGTCAATGAAATGAGAGGTGGTTTTCTTGGCTTTCATCGTGGTTTCCTTTTTACGTAAGTTTAAGGTTTTTTCTACTATGAAATGCTTTTATTTTTTGGGATGATTACCGAACTATTAAATTTTGCATTTACATCAGGTCGTTTAGTTTGATAAATTTTATCCGCTCACTACTCACTTGGTAAAATATTTTAAAACTCTCAAAAGAACTATGTTTCAATTTAAAAGCATAATCATTATCGGCGCAGGCGCAGCAGGCATGATGGCGGCTGCAATCGCTGGGCAGCGCGGCGCATCGGTTTTACTCATTGACCATGCGACTAAAATCGGGGAGAAAATCCGCATTTCTGGCGGTGGCCGGTGCAATTTCACCAATGTTGCACTTGATGGTGGCGATGCGTCGCGGTTTTTTGTGTCGAGCAATCCGCGCTTTGTGCGGCCTGCGTTGGCGCATTACACGGCTAAAGATTTCGTGCGGTTATTGAAAAATCATCGGGTGAAGTTTCACGAAAAGCATAAGGGGCAGTTGTTTTGCGATGACTCGGCAAATGATGTGATTGAGGTGCTGCGTGCGGAGTGTGCGGCGGGCAAAGTTGAGTGGCGCACGAATTGCGCTGTGGCAAACATTCGCGTACTTGACGCCTCGAGCGGAGCGCGCTTTGAGGTCGATACGTCGACGGCGGGCGTGTGGCGTTGTCACAATCTCATCATTGCGACGGGCGGTCTGAGCATTCCTGCGATTGGTGCGACGGGTTTTGGCTATGATGTGGCACGGCAGTTTGGGCACACGGTGACTGAGTTATCGGCGGGCTTGGTGCCTTTGACCTTTGGCAATTGGGCGACGGACGGCTGGAACGCTTTGGCGGGCGTGGCATTGCCCGTGCATGTGAGCGCGGGTGAGGGCAAAAAAGTCATGACGTTTGATGAGGATTTGCTGATAAGTCACAAGGGTTTGACGGGGCCAGCGATTTTGCAAATTTCTAATTATTGGCAGCAGGGCGAGTCGATTCGGGTGAATTTGTGCCCCGATGTGGATTTAGACGCGGCGCTGCGCGGGGGTAAGTCGGGCAGTAAAGTTCAGCTTGATACCGCGCTTGCGCAACTGGCACCACATTTGCCCAAACGCTTGCAATATCACGCCTTTGAGCAAGCGGCATTTGCGCCATTCGCTAAACACAAGTGGGCGGATGTGCCCGATAAAGTGCTCAGAGATTTAGCCAATAGCCTGAACGCATGGACGCTCAAACCGAGCGGCAGTGAGGGCTACAAAAAAGCCGAAGTCACCCGTGGTGGCGTTGCAGTCAAAGAAATCAACAACCAAACAATGGAATCGCGCCTGCAAAAAGGGCTGTACTTCGTCGGCGAAGTGATGGACGTGACTGGCTGGCTCGGTGGCTATAATTTTCAGTGGGCGTGGGCGTCGGGCGTGGCGGCGGGGCGTGCGGTGTCTGAAGGGCTTAAGAGTTAAAGCTGAATTTTTCTCTGTTGCTGCGATAAAATAAGGCATTGTTTGATACGAATATTGTAGCTATTTCTATGAAGATCCTCGACGAACGCGCGCAAACCCTCCTCAATACATTAGTGACGCAATACATTGCGCAGGGGCAGCCTGTCAGCTCACAAACTATTTTGCACAACTCTGGCTTGGGATTATCGTCGGCGACGGTGCGTAATGTGATGGCGGATTTGGAGCATCAGGGCTTGGTTGCCAGTCCGCATACTTCTGCGGGGCGCGTGCCTACGCCGCAAGGTTATCGGTATTTTGTCGATGCGATGATGACGGCGAGTGCGTTTGAGGCGGTTGCCGATGTTGAAATTGCGCCCGACAGTGCGCAGCGCATGGCGAGCAGCACGGCGCAATTGTTGTCGCAGATCAGCCAATTTGCGGGCGTGATTTCGGCGCCCAAACGGGCGCAGGCGTTTAAACACATCGAGTTTATGTTGCTGTCGCCGCAGCGGGTTTTGGTGATTTTGATTGCGACCGATGGTAATGTACAAAATCGCTTGCTGGAATTGGAGCAAAGCTTTACGCCGTCGGAGCTGGTTGAGGCGGCGAATTACCTCAATACGCATTGCTTGGGTTTGGGGTTTAACGAGATGCGCCAACAGATTTCGCGCGAGTTGCAGCATTTGCAAAAGCGCGTGACGCAGCTCATGCAAGCGGCGGTGAGCCAGAGCGATGCAACGGACGATGACTTGATAGTCAAGGGTGAGCGGCATTTGCTCAATGTCTCGGAGTTTTCCAACAACATGGACAGACTACGCCAAACTTTTG
The DNA here is from genome assembly GCA_044357705.1 of Formosimonas sp. GTDB lineage: Bacteria > Pseudomonadota > Gammaproteobacteria > Burkholderiales > Burkholderiaceae > Hydromonas. Next base: position 3,888 of record JBIKPB010000154.1, read on the forward strand.
ATATGTTTGATGAAAAAACTCGGCTGTTGCAATTGCTCGAGCGCACGAATCACGCGGGTGGGATTCAGGTGTTTATTGGTGGTGAATCGGAGGTCTTGCCTTTTGACGGCGTCTCGCTCATCAGCGCGTCGTACAGTGTTAATAACCAAGTGATTGGCACGCTCGGCGTCATCGGGCCGTCGCGCATGGCGTATGAACGGGTGATTCCATTGGTCGACGTGACGGCGAAGCTCTTGTCGCGGGCGATGAGCCAAAATAATTAAAAAGATGAACTTATGAAAACAGCTGTTTTACTGGTTAATTTAGGCTCGCCAACCGAGCCGACTGCGCCGTCGATTGCGGCGTATTTGCGCGAGTTTTTGAGTGACAGACGCGTGGTGGATATTCCGCCATTGTTGTGGCAGCCGATTTTGCGCGGGATTATTTTGCGTCGTCGTCCCGCTAAACTCGTGCCGAAATATCAAGCGATTTGGCGCAGCGAGGGCGCGCCGCTCAAGGCGATTACTGCGCAGCAGGCAAGGGCTTTATCGGAGCAATTGCGCGCGCAAAACATCGCGGTTTATTGGGCGATGCGCTACCAAGAGCCGAGTATTCGCGATGTTTGGGCGCAGATGCGCGCCGATGGTGTGGAGCGTGTCGTGCTTTTGCCGCTGTATCCGCAATTTTCTCACACCACGACGAGCA
>JBIKPB010000195.1:0-3509 GCA_044357705.1 Formosimonas sp.
TTCAAATTGATAACCACCAATTGATCAATATCCGTCACCAACAGCCAATTGTGCCATGAGCGCAATCCTTTAGGTGCATTTAAGCCTTTAATCCATTTTTCATCTAGCATTTTACCTTTAGCATCAACCTTACTGATCCAGCCGCTCCCATCTTTGGTTGAGCTATCTCCATCAATATTGGAAATATAGATATGCTTGTTAATAAAATAGGCACTTTCTGGTTCAGATAAACCTTTACTGATAATAAATGTTGGTTCAGCATTAAGCTCAATGGCTTGTACAGTTTGTACAAACAGAGTCACAGTCAATAAGCTAAGTAGTTTAAATGCAATCTTTTTTCGCATTTTCATTTCTTTCTTTGAAATTTAGTATGTGAGTATGTGCAGCCACGCAGTTGACAATAAGCATCAATCGATAACAAACATCAAATTACGTGAGTTTAAAAATGCTTAAGCCACTTGCCCAGTGGCGGCAATCACGATTTCGCGGATGCACACGTTTTGGGGTTGGTTATAGGCATAGACAATAGCATTGGCGATGTCGGTGGCGTCCAAAGCCCCGCCGATGGCTTCTTTCCAGTCTTCATAACCGCTCACAATGCTTGCATCGGTGGTATGACCGAGTAATTCGGTGTTGACTGCACCAGGCTCAATGGTTACAACGCGTACGCCGTGCGGGGCGAGTTCTTCACGCAGGTTTTCTGATAAACCCGAAACCGCAAACTTGGTTCCGGTGTAAGCCACGTGATTGGGGAAAGTTTTGATACCAGCGATTGAGCTGATGTTGATGATCGTGCCTGATTTTCGCGACTTCATGCCGCCAACCACAGCGTGAATACCATTGAGCAGGCCTGTGATGTTCACACTAATCATGGTGTCCCACTCGGCGGGATTTTGGCCATCGAGTTCACCCAAAAGCATCACGCCTGCATTATTCACAATCGCACCAGCGGGGCCGAATTGTGCTTCGGCTTCTGCCACTGCCGCAATGAAGGCGGCACGGTCAGTCACATCCAAAGGCAAGCATAAAGAGTTTGGTAGCCCCAATTTCTGCATAGCATCCACGCGGCGTGCGAGTAACAAAATTGGGTGGCCTTGCTCTGAAAATGCACGGGCAGTGGCTTGACCGATGCCTGAACTGGCACCAGTGATAATAATCAAAGGTTTGTTTTGCGTTGTCATACTGATCCTAATAATTTGTGCGATAGCCATCGCGGATTGAAACACAGCTTAGGTTTTTGCTGTACTTGATGAGTTGCATTGTAGGCGGCTTGTGCACTTCAGTCTTTCGACAGCTTGACAAAATATATCGATAAAGTGACAATCTGGCAGAATCAATCACCTTATCATCCATATGAAACAAAATACCGTTGAACCATTGGCTGTGCCTGCCGCATGGCACAAGCCTTTATACTTTGGCCAAGCTCAGTTTGATGCGCCGTGTCAGTTTGCTAGCCAAGGGCAGAACTTCTGCCGTTTCTTTTTGGCTCAAAAATGCGCTTTGCACATTGAAACACCAGATGCGTGTTTGTTCGTACCAGCGGGTTTTGGCGTATGGATTCCCGCTGGAGTGCAGCATTGTTTAATGCTGCCCGAACCGATGAGCGTGCTGCACGTGGCCATGGATGAGTTGGTTTGGGGTGAATGTGGCGATCTTTCGCTGTCTGTGGTGTCGTTGGATGCGTTTGCCAGTGCTTTAATCGAACAAGTTTGCACGCACATCACTCCAGAGTTTGAACCAAATACAGCCGCAGCAAGGCAAGTTCAGGTATTAATCGATGTACTTGAAACTTTGCCAGAGGTTGATTTCTATTTGCCTTTTCCAAGAGACGCACGTTTAATTCAAGTGTGTCGAGCCATCCAGCAAGCACCCGCCGAGCCGCATTTATTAGAAGGATGGGCAGATAAGTTGGCCATCTCGTCCCGTACCCTTGCGCGTTTATTCAGCGCACAAACAGGCTTGAGCTTTCAAACTTGGCGTCAAGAATGGCGACTGCTCACCTCGTTGGCTTTTTTGAGACGTGGCATGAGTGTGACGACCACAGCACTGGAAGTTGGCTATGCAACTCCTTCGGCTTATATTTATGCGTTTAAAAGAAAATTTGGGATGCCGCCCACTCAGTTTAGAGAATAGGCGAGATATCACTTTAACTATCACTTTCAAGCTGATTCGCAAAGATAGGTGATGATGGCTTAGGGGAAGTTAAAAAACATTCCAATGCTCTCGCTATCTAATAGTGGGACATACAATCGTCCTTTACCGCATTTAGTCATTTATAGGGCATCTTAAAGGATTTGGCGAGTCAAAAACATCGCGTCACCATAACTGAAAAATCGATACTTTTGCTCAATCGCGTGATTATAGGCATCTCGTATGGTTTGTACGCCGCTAAACGCGGACACCAGCATCAACAGTGTTGATTGAGGCAAGTGAAAATTGGTGATGAGCGCGTCAACTAGGCCGAAGCGATACGGCGGACGGATGAATAATCGTGTCTCGGCTGATGCGGCTTGTAGCTGCCAATTAGGATCGTAATTGGGGTTTTGTTGAGCAGCAGCAGACTCTAAGGCACGTAGGCTGGTGGTGCCGACGGCGATGATTCGGCCTTGCTGTGCTCGGGTTTGGTTGATGAGGTCAGTGGTGATTTGATTGATTTCAAACCATTCTTGGTGCATGACGTGTTGCGACAGGTCTGTGGCTGATACGGGCAGAAATGTCCCTGCGCCGACATGCAGCGTAACATAAGCGAGTTTCACGCCTTTTGCCTGTATGGCGGCGAGCAGCAGCTCGTCGAAATGTAAACCCGCTGTGGGTGCAGCCACAGCGCCTTCGGCTTGTGCAAAGACCGTCTGATAGCGCGTTTCATCAAAATCATCAGCGGCGTGGTTAATGTAAGGCGGCAATGGCAATGCGCCGTATTGCTCTAACAATGGCAATAAATCTTGCGCACAATCCAATTGATAAAAACGATCGGTTTTACTCACCACCGTCAACTCAAACGCCACTTCGCCCTGCACGTCATGGATAAAAATCACGCTACCCGCAGGCGGTGCTTTAGATGCACGAACTTGCGCAATACATTGATTGGGTGCAGTTAATCGGTCAAGCATCACCTCAACCTTGCCACCCGAAGCTTTGGCACCGAATAAACGCGCTTTGATGACCTTGGTATTATTCATAACCAAAACGTCGCCCGCATGCAGTTGGTCGATGATGTAAGTAAATGTTTGGTCCACACAAACGTCGTCATCCACACGCAACAACCTACTCGCCGTACGCTCGGCGGCAGGCATTTGTGCAATTAACTCTTCGGGCAAATCGTAGTCGAAATGTGTGAGGTTTAAGTCGCGAACATCGGCTGGGAGTGGGGTTTTAAAAAAATCGGTCATGTGTCGGTTGATATTTAAGAAAGCTCAATTGAGTGTGTCACTACCGGATTGACCCGCACCCCGCTATTTCAGAGGATGCCGTGGCAAGCACGGTATGATGGATTATTTAATGGCAGACTG
>JBIKPB010000155.1:0-4527 GCA_044357705.1 Formosimonas sp.
GTCAACAACATACGTTTGACATCAGGATGGTGAATGATCGAAACCGCTTCGCGCGCACTGCCATCGACTGGACGACTTTGGAGGCGCCCTTTGGCGAATTCACGCGCTTGTTGATACGCGCGCTCCATGACCGCTAAGCCTTGTATTCCCACACTGAATCGCGCGGCATTCATCATGACGAACATGTATTGCAAACCGTTATTTTCTTCACCGATCAAGTAGCCGGTCGCGCCGCCATGATCGCCAAATTGCAACACCGCAGTCGGGCTGGCTTTGATACCGAGTTTATGTTCCAGTGACAAGCATTGCACATCGTTCGGTTCACCCAAACTGCCATCGACATTAACGTTGACTTTCGGCACAATGAATAACGAAATGCCCTTGATGCCCTCCGGCGCATTCGGCGTGCGTGCGAGTACAAGGTGGACGATGTTGTCGGTGAAATCATGATCGCCATAAGTAATGAAAATCTTAGTACCAAACACTTTATAGCTGCCATCACTTTGCGGCTCGGCACGCGTACGCACCAAAGACAGATCCGAACCTGCTTGCGGTTCGGTCAAGTTCATCGAGCCGGTCCATTCGCCGCTGATCATTTTCGGAATGTATTGTTGTTTTTGCTCGTCCGACCCCGCAGTCAAAATCGCTTCAATCGCACCGTCGGTCAACAATGTACACAGCGCAAACGATAAATTCGACGAGTTAAGCATTTCACCACACGCGGTCGCGAGTAATTTTGGCAAGCCTTGTCCGCCGACATCCTCAGGATGCGATAACCCTTGCCAACCGCCTTGCGTGTATTGCTCAAACGCGTCTTTAAAGCCGGGCGATGTGGTGACTTTGCCATCTTTCAGATAAGACGGCTCCAAATCACCCGCGCGATTGGTCGGTGCAATCACATCTTGATTGAGTTTGGCCGATTCGTCCAAGACGCCCGCAATCGTGTCAAAATCTAAATCACTGTGAATATCTTGTAACACCTGATTGAGGTTAGCGACGTGCTCCAACGTGAACAGCATGTCTTTTTGTGGGGCAATGTAACTCATGATGCGCTCCGTAGTAAGAATGGAATGATGCGAAAAGCTGAAGCATATTTTTCGCAGTAAAAAATAATGGCACACGTAAAAATCGAACTACCGTGCTATTTTTACAGCCAAAAAAGCCCGACTGAAGTGTCAGGCTTCTTTTGCAATTACAATGCTGCGGTTAATTGAGGCACGACCTCAAACAAGTCACCGACAATGCCATAATCAGCGACCTGAAAAATCGGCTCATCCGGATTTTTGTTGATCGCAACGATGACTTTAGAGTCTTTCATACCTGCTTGATGCTGAATCGCACCCGAGATGCCGACCGCGATGTACAGCTGCGGTGCAACGATTTTACCGGTTTGACCGACTTGCAAATCGTTCGGCACATAACCGGCATCGACTGCAGCACGCGATGCACCCATTGCTGCGCCGAGTTTATCGGCCAAGGCTTCAATGATTTTGAAATTATTGGCTGAGCCGACACCACGACCACCTGACACAACAATTGATGCTGCGGTTAATTCTGGACGGTCTGATTTAGCGATTTCGCGTGAGACAAACGTCGCAGCATTGCCCGCTGGCGCAATTGCTTGTGATTCAATCGCCGCAGTACCACCAGTCGCGGCAGCGGCATCAAACCCCGTCGTGCGCACTGTGATGACCTTGGTTGCGTCAGTTGCTTGCACGGTCGCCAAAACATTACCGGCGTAAATCGGGCGAACGAATGTATCGGCTGACTCGACTTTAATGATATCGGAGACTTGTGCGACATCGAGCTTGGCAGCAACACGAGGCAAAACACTTTTACCGATCGAAGTTGCTGGCGCCAAAATGTGGCTGTAATTGCCGGCAATGCTCAAAATCTGGGCAGCCACGATTTCACTGGTCTCATCAGCCAATGAAGCGTCGTCAAACGTCAACACTTTGCTCACGCCGGCAACTGCCGCGGCGGCGCTTGCGGCACCAGAAATACCTGAACCCAAAACGGCGATGTGCACATCACCACCGATTTGTACGGCTGCAGTGACGGTGTTGAGGGTAGATTTACGAATACTGTTGTTGTCGTGTTCAGCGATGATTAAAACGGTCATTTTAGATTCTCCAATATTTTTGTTAGATTACAAAACTTTCGCTTCATCGCGAAGTTTGCTCAATAAAGTCGCAACGTCAGGCACAATGATGCCCGCTTTGCGTGTCGGAGGATCCATGACTTTAAGTACTTTTAAACGGGGCGTTACATCGACACCGAGCGCTTCGGGCGTGGTCGTGTCGAGCTGTTTTTTCTTGGCTTTCATGATGTTAGGCAAAGTGGCGTAGCGCGGCTCATTCAAGCGCAAATCAGTCGTGATCACAGCGGGCAAGCTCATACTCAAGGTTTCCAAACCGCCATCAACTTCACGCGTCACCGTGGCTTTGCCATCGGCAATCACGACTTTTGAGGCAAATGTCGCTTGCGGTAAATCCGTCAAAGCGGCGAGCATTTGACCGGTTTGGTTCGAGTCGTCATCAATCGCCTGTTTACCCAAAATGATCAAATCCGGTGATTCGTTTTTGACTACAGCAGCCAATAATTTTGCCACTGCCAAAGGTTGCAATGTTTCTGAGGTTTCAATCAAAATCGCGCGGTCCGCACCCAAAGCCAATGCGCTGCGCAAGGTTTCGGTGCACTGCGTGACACCCGCTGAAACAGCGATGATCTCAGTCACAATACCGGCTTCTTTCAATCGTACAGCCTCTTCAACAGCGATTTCGCAAAACGGATTCATCGACATTTTGGCATTGGCAATGTCGACATCGGTACCCGCAGCATTGACTCGGACTTTGACGTTGTAATCGACAACACGTTTGACGGGAACTAAAACTTTCATGAGCAGGTCTCCATTAATAAGGTGAATCAGAACCGCCATATTATAGCGATTTGCCAGCGTACATCATGCGAAATCATGATGAGCTTATTGCCATTTGGAATGAACGCGTAAAAATAGCACGTTCGTTCGATTTTTGCAATGTATTTAGGAATGTTTTAGGTTGGTACCGTTGCGTGAACCGTTCATACGACGAGAAACAAAATTGATTCAACGCTGAATCCACTCAAATCACAGGACGCATAAAGGGCTTGACACGTCTGTTATGATATTTAGTGGGCGTTTATCCAATCATAACTATTAAAAAATCTTTTCACGAAAGGAAAAGAACATGTCTTTATTGTTTCAAATCATCAGCGCAATTATCTTGCCTACGATTGCCAGTCTCTCGCTTGCGACAACGGCGGTATTTTGGCTCCAAAAAAAGGGACTAAACAATCTCATCAGTTTTGCAACAGGCATGCTGCTCTCAATGGCATTGTTGCATTTGTTGCCCGAAGCATCTGAAGGGCTGGAAGCTCAAGGCCAACCACACAAAACACTATTTTCTTTACTTTTAGCCGGTATCATCGGTTTTTTTCTGCTGCAAAAGTTCGCTCTGTTTCGCCACGACCATCATCACGAACACGATGGCCATCACCACCATCATGGCTTCGATGAAGAGTCAGCAGGCAAAAGCGGCTGGTTGATTTTGATCGGTAGCGGTATTCATAACTTCACCGATGGCTTACTGATCGCAGCCGCATTTTTGGTTGACCCCCAGCTCGGCTGGGCGACCGCTTTTTCGGTCGGTTTGCACGAAATCATGCACAAACTCGGCGATTTTGTCGTTTTGCTCAATGCCGGGCTCAATCGCACGCGGGCACTGGTTTATAATATCTTGACCGGCATGACGTCAGTGATTGGCGGTATTTTGGGCTACTATATCCTATCCGACTTGCAAGCGTGGATTCCTTATGTATTGGTAATTTCTGCGAGTTCATTTATTTATATTGCTGTGGCGGATTTGATTCCCCAAATGAATTTTTACAAAAGCGTGCGGCAAGGCATCACTCAAATCACCTTGTTATTATTGGGTGTCGCCACCGTTTGGTTTACGATGCTCGAACATGATCATGAGCACGAAGCGCATGATCCACACCCATCGCACGAGATGGGTCAAAGTCAACAACCTTGAGTTTAAATATGACAACTTTTAATCGACAATTCCCTCTTATTCGTCCACGTCGTATGCGACATGATGCTTTTTCTCGCAATTTGATGCGCGAGAATACATTAACGGCTCACGATTTGATTTATCCGGTATTCATTACTGAAGGGCAGTCGATTAAAACCCCTATTGCCAGCATGCCGAGACAAAACCGCTTGTCACTGGATGAATTATTAACCGTGGCAGCTGAAGCTGTTGCCTTGGGGATCCCCATGCTGGCCTTATTTCCGGTGATTGAAAGTGACAAAAAATCGGCCAACGGAGCCGAGGCATACAACCCTGATGGTTTGGTTCTGTAATCCCCCCAGAAAAAAGCACCATTTAAAAGTAGAACTTTCTCGTAAACTTAGACAAGGAGAATTTCTATGAAGACCTCAAGATACAGCGACAGTCAAATACTGTCGATACTCAAACAAAACGA
>JBIKPB010000183.1:0-3746 GCA_044357705.1 Formosimonas sp.
GTTTGGTAGGCAATCAATGCATACGCTGCCGAATGTGATTTATTAAAACCATAGTCGGCAAACTTTTCCATCAAGTTGAACAACTCGGTTGCCAACGCAACCGAAACGCCATGATTCGCTGCACCCGCGGCAAACACTTCACGTTGGCGCGCCATCTCAGCGGCATCTTTTTTACCCATCGCACGACGCAATAAATCCGCACTACCGAGCGAATAACCGCCCAAAATCTGTGCGACCAGCATGACCTGCTCTTGGTAGACCATTACGCCGTAAGTCGATTCGAACGTCGATTTTAAATCAGGGTGAAAGTACCATGCGTCGTTACCACGACCGGTTTTAACCTGTTCTTTTTTGCGTGCGATAAAATCATCGACCATACCGGAGCCGAGCGGACCCGGTCGATTCAATGCCATCAACGCGATGATGTCTTCAAACGAATCCGGCTTGAGTTTTTTCTCTAAATCCTTAGCAGAACGTGACTCAGATTGAAACACCGCAGTGGTATTGCCGACCGAAAAGACATTCAATACTTTCGGATCATCAAGCGGTAAATCCTCCAACACAAAATCCGCCATATCTGGATTAAGCTGTTTGAGGTATTTGACCGCGAGTTTGAGAATCGTTAAGTTCCGCAAACCCAAAAAATCGAATTTGACTAGACCAATAGATTCAACGTCGTTTTTGTCGTATTGGCTGACCACCGAATTGGTGCCAGCCGCGCAATAGATGGGGCAAAAATCAGTGAGCTTGCCAGGCGCAATCAAAACACCACCGGCGTGCATACCGATATTGCGCGTCAAGCCTTCCAACGGACGAGACAGCGCCACGATTTCTTGCGCCTCTTCTTCGTTTTCAACTCGCTCTTTGAATGTCGGCTCTTCATTGAGGGTTTTTTCCAAACTCCACGGATTGGCCGGATCGTGCGGGATTAATTTCGACAAACTGTCGCAATAGTTATACGGCATGTCGAGCACACGCCCCACGTCGCGAATCACTGCTTTCGCACCAAGCGTACCGAACGTGGCGATTTGTGAAACCGAATCTTTGCCGTATTTTTGTTTGACATAATCAATCACGCGATCACGGCCATCTTGGCAAAAGTCAATATCAAAGTCAGGCATTGAGACGCGCTCTGGATTGAGGAAGCGCTCAAACAGCAAATCGTAAGCGAGCGGATCAATATCGGTAATTTTGAGCGCGTACGCTACCAACGAGCCTGCACCCGACCCACGCCCAGGCCCCACCGGCACATCGTTTTCTTTCGCCCAAATAATGAAATCCGCAACGATCAAAAAGTAGCCGGGAAAACCCATTTGTGTGATCGTATTGAGCTCAATCTCAAGTCGCTCTTCATAACGTGGACGCGCTTCTTCACGTTTGATTTCATCCGGATAAAGCTTAAGCAGGCGTTCGGCCAAACCTTGCCGCGACCAAATTGCCATGTACTCATCCAGCGACTCGCCATTTGGTGTGGGGTAGTCGGGCAACTGCGGCTTGCCCAAATCCAGCGTCAAGTTACAGGCTTGCGCGATCGCTACGGAATTGGCAATCGCACTCGGCAAATCGGCAAATCGTGACAACATTTCATCTTGCGACATCAAATATTGGCAAGGACTGAAAGCCGCAACACGGCGAGGATTGGATAAAATCTCACCTTCCGAAATACAGACACGCGCTTCATGCGCTCGATGATCCTCGGGCTTTAAAAACTGAATGGCATGAGTGGCAACCAACGGTGTCTGAGTCGTCATTGCGAGTTGCGCGGCCAGTAACGTGTGTTGCTCAGACTCCGAAGTATCGAGTCGCTGTGCTTCCAAATAATAAGCATCATTAAACGCTACGCGCCACTCTTTGACTCGCTTTTGAGCCACATCCTGCTTACCCTTGAGTAATGCATCACCCACATCACCCAAATGCGCACCGGACAATGCGATCAAACCGTGATTGGCAGCGGCATTATTGAGCCAAGAAAACTCCATTTGTCCATGAAACAAGCGCTCTTCGCGCATATAGGCGCGGCTGAGCAGCTCACACAAACGCAAATAACCCGAACGATTTTTGATCAACAATAACATCCGATACGGTGCAACCGGATCATCTGAGTTGACCAGCAGGATTTCCGCCCCCATAACCGGCTTAACACCCAAACCTTGAGCCGATTTATAAAATTTGATCAGGCCAAACGTATTGTTTAAATCCGTCAATGCCAATGCGCCCTGCCCATCATCTCGTGCTGCGGCAAGTGCTTCGTCGATGCGCGTAATCCCCTCAGAGACGGAGAACTCTGAGTGCATGCGCAGATGGACAAAACGAGGAGCGGTCATGGTTGTGGTGTCACTTCAAAAGCGATTAAAATAGATTTTTATTGAGTCGCCATTATACCTAATGCCATTACCTGACATGCCGCTATCCGCACATTTTACACAGATTGTTCAGCCCCACTCATGGCTAGCGCAGGCATGGTTTGATGGACAAAATCACGGCAGGCAACCTTACGTCGGTCGCTTCGCGCCCTCGCCGTCAGGATTGTTGCATCAAGGCTCACTGATCGCTGCTTTAGCGTCGTATGTACATGCGCACTGGCATCAGGGCTCATGGCTCGTCCGTATGGAGGACGTGGATCTCTCTCGCAGCACGGTTGCCTATGGTCAATCGCAACTCGCGACGCTGCATGCACTTGGTTTTGAATTTGACGAGCCCGTGATGTGGCAAAGCCAGCGCAGCGCAGCTTATAACGAAGTATTAGATCGACTCGTTGCAGATCAGCGGATTTATCAATGCACCTGCACGCGTAAAGACTTAGGGGATACGACCCAGCACAATTTCGACATATGCCAAGCCCGTTTGAAGTTAGGCCACTCCATTCGCTCGTGGCGATTTCGGGTAAACGATCAACTGATTACTTGGCGGAACGGCACACAAACAATACATGAGGACTTGACAAAGAGCTGTGGGGATTTTGTCATCAAACGCCTGCCTAATGAATGGACGTATCAATTGGCAGTTGTGGTTGACGACGGTGCCCAGGGCATAACCCATATCGTCCGCGGTAACGACCTGCTCGACTCGAGTGCTCGGCAAGTCGCATTACAAGAGGCCTTATCTTTGCAGCGACCCATTTATAACCACATCCCTTTATTATTGAACGAAGCGGGTCACAAACTCAGTAAAAGTGAACAAGCACCTGCGCTATCGACGATGGACGGTGTAGCCTGTTTGATGCACGCGTGGTGCTTTTTAGGAGGTCGTGATTTCGCCCCCGCTTCAGTTGATGATTTTTGGCGAACGGTTTTAATGCCGCGTGTGTGACACCAATTCTCGAATGATGCGCACGGTATCGGCATCCGCCGCAACATACGCGGCCTTAACCATCCCAAGTAATTGCCGTTCTTCGTCGTTACTCGACTCAGGAAATTCAGTGATGTATTCAAAACTCAAGCGCAATTCATCATCGTTCAAAATTCGAATCAACAGCCGGCCAGACGGCACCGACTCGGTCTCATCCGTCACAAACTCAATTGACTGATTCGGCGTGCAAAACACGCGGTCATACACAATATGCGAACCAAAATGCAAAGCACGGCGGTACTGTGTATCGGACTGCTCCAAAATATCGACGCTGTCTAAGCCGACCGTAAACTGCGTTTGCTCGGTGATCCGTAAAATCAAACCCGCCCAAAGTTGCTCAATGCTGATTGCCACTTGCCCAGCTGGGTTGACATCTAAAATGTGTGTATGGTGCAGCA
>JBIKPB010000237.1:0-2929 GCA_044357705.1 Formosimonas sp.
AATCGGTTGAGCTTGAGTTGTGCCGATATAACCCGCACAAAAAATCAATGCGATAGAAACAAAGGTTTTATAAAGTACGGTTTTTTTCTTCATTGGGTCACAGGATATGATCCCAAGCATTTATAAAACGCCGCATTCGCTTCCAAGTCTTTCAAGGCCTCTGCCACATGTGGCTCGTCGACATGACCGGCGAAGTCGATGTAAAAGAAGTACTCCCAGCCTTTTTGTTTGGCGGGGCGTGACTCGAAGCGGAGCATCGAGACGCCATTTTTGGCGAACGGTTCGAGCAAGGCATAGACCGCACCGGCTTTATTGGGTGTGGCCAAAATGATCGAGGTTTTGTCGTTCGGGCTGATGCCACACAGTTGTTTGGCGATGACGATGAAGCGCGTGCGGTTGTTCGCATCGTCTTGAATGCCGGCGGCAACCGTTTGCAATTCGTATTTGTTGCCGGCGATTTCGCTGGCGATTGCGGCGATGGTGTCATCGGCTGCGGCGAGCTGTGCACCTTGAGCGTTGCTCGATACGGGTTTTTGCTCGATGTGCGGATAATGCTGTTTGAGCCAGTTGTAGCATTGCGCGAGTGCTTGCGGGTGCGCGACGATTTGAGTGACGTGGCTCATGTCGCCATTTTTGTGCAGCATGGAATGGCGAATGGCCAACGAAACCTCACCACAAATTTTGAGGGGTGAGGCAAGCAATAAATCCATCGTGCGGTTGACCGCGCCTTCAATCGAGTTCTCGATCGGCACTACGCCAAACGCCGCACCATCGGCCTCGACGGTGCGGAAAATATCATCGACCGTCGTACAATCAATCGCGTCAATCGCGTGACCGAATTGTTTGTACATCGCTTGCTCGGTATAGGTACCAGCAGGGCCGAGATAAGCGACTTTGACTGCTTCTTCCATCGCGCGGCAAATGCTCATGACTTCGCGCCACAGGGTTTGCAGGGAGTGATTGGGTAACGGCCCCGGATTGTGCGCCGCGATTTTTTCTAAAACAAACGCTTCGCGCTCCGGGCGGAATACGGGTTGTTTGTGTTTTTGCTTAATGTGACCGACGTCTTGCGCGAGTTTGGCGCGCTCGTTGAGCAGTTGCAAGAGTTGTGCATCGACTGCGTCGATTTGTGCGCGCACCGGCGCGAGGTCTTTATCAACGTCATTGCTGTTGTTTAATAGATTAGGTGATTTTGTCATGGTTTAGTAGTTAAAATTTTTTGCCCGTTTTTGGAGATAAATGGGTAGCCAGATCACTGTAAAACAAGGAATTAACAAAAACACATCGTAGACTGTGTTAAGCCACCTTTGACTATAGTAGCCGGTATAAAGCAGAGAGGTTAAGAACAAGCATGTTATCCATAAACGGATTGTTAAAAAACGTAATCGTGACCAGTAACCCATGGCCTGAAATGCAGTGGTGACGCACAAAATCATTGTTGGTAAAGCAATTATGGCAAAACTGACATGTCCTTGCCAATGCGGATACAAGCACATACTACCCTCCGAGCCGGTCAGGTAATCGCCTTCTGTGCAAAAAACGTAATCCATCCGGTTGTCTAAACCCACGAGTGATGGTAATGTCATCAATAATAAAACAACGGCTATGACCAATACTTGTAAAATGCTCATCCATCGCGTCTTGATGTTTTTTTTCTGTTGGAACATGCGGTGTGTCATCCGTTCACCCGTTCAAACTCTTGCATAAATGCAACCAATGCATGCACGCCTTCAATCGGCATGGCATTGTAAATCGAGGCGCGCATACCGCCGACCATTTTGTGACCTTTGAGTGCGGCCAAACCTGCGGCACTAGATTGCTCCAAAAACTTCGCACTCAATGATTCGTCATTGAGGAAAAAGGGCACGTTCATGCATGAGCGGTAGGGTTTTTGTACGTCGTTGCGATACAGGCTGCTGTTGTCGATTGCGTCGTACAACAGAGCCGCTTTAGCATCGTTGATTGCGGCCATGGCTGCGGTACCGCCTTGCGCTTCGAGCCATTCAAATACTAAACCGGCGATATAAATCGACAGCGTCGGTGGCGTGTTGTACATCGAGTCGTTGTCGGCGACCAAACGCCAGTTGAATGCGGAAGGGCACAGCGCATGTTGCTGGTCGAGCAAATCGTCACGGACGATGACGAAGGTCACGCCGGCGGGGCCGATATTTTTTTGTGCGCCACCGTAGATCACGCCGTATTGCGACACATCAATCGGGCGCGACAGGATGTGTGACGACATATCGGCGACCAGAGTAGAGCCGCTGGCTTCAACTGTTGCACTGACGTCTGCTGATGGATACCATTCAACACCGTGGATGGTTTCATTGGTGCAAATGTTGATGTAGGCGGACTCAGCTGAGCGTTGCCATGTGTCGAACTCTGGGTAATAAGTAAAGCGACCTTCGCCGTCGTCTGAGTTGGCGATAATCGGTGCGGTGTCTGCGTAGCGTGCGGCTTCTTTTTGGGTTTTCACCGACCATGCGCCGGCGATTACGGTATCAACGGTTTTGCGCGCGCCGCCCAGTAAATTGAGCGGAATGATCGCGTTTTGACCAATCGCGCCGCCTTGCATGAACAGGATTTGATAGTTGTCAGGCACATTTAATAAGCGACGAAAGGCTTCGCGCGCACGCGTGATGACGTCGGTATATACCGCGCCGCGATGGCTCATTTCCATCACGCTGGTGCCCGTACCTTTAAAATCAAGCAGTTCTTCTTGCATTTTTTTGAGAACGGGAAGCGGCAGAGCGGCGGGGCCAGCGGCGAAATTGAATACACGGTTCATGAAAAGGGCTCTTCAATAATTTGAACACCTGTGACTACAGGAACGAAAGGTGCATTATCGCCGAAAACGGTTGGTTTTCCAAGGTTGAATCACGTCTCGAAGGGTTTTGTAAGGATTACTGTGTGGTTTCGTTTTTCTTTT
>JBIKPB010000156.1:0-4446 GCA_044357705.1 Formosimonas sp.
GTTGAGCATTTGACCTATTTGCGTGACGCTTGGGCACCGAATGCGCAAAACGACCGCTCAACTTTTGTTGCAGATAAAGGCAGTTTGCGCAAAATATTGGTCGGTGCGGGTGTATTGTCGCGCGCTGAATTGGCTGGTGAGCGCATGGAAGTCGCGTTGGACAGCAAAAACCAAGAAGATGAGCACTCGTGCTTTTCAGACAACACGCATCGCGATGCAGTGGGTGATGCACAAGGTATTCAGAATGTTTGGCTCGGTTCGTACAAACGCATTGACGGCACGATTGTGAGTGGCGCGTCATTGGAGCAGTTGGTCGTGCAAAATAATCCGGCGATTGCGGCGCAAATGACGCGAGATGTTGCGAGCACAATGGAAAAGGTGCAGCAAATCAAAGCACCGTTTGATCAAGAGTTGATCAATAGAGACGGTCAAGCACGCATTCGTGCTGCGGTTACGGCACTCAAAAAGCAAGCCGCAAGTTTGGTGCAGGCTGCAAAAGCGATTGGCATCAATAAGCTCAATACACAAGGATAATCGGTATTGAGCTGTTGCTCACAAAGCCAACTCGTTTCGGTTTGGCTTTGTTGTTGGTTGTTAATCTAAATTCAAGTCATTATCGTTTACAATGGGAGCGCTGAGATTATTCAGCAAGTACCGCAGTGCTTCGCTACGTAAATGCGATGGTCTTGACCCGCTGCTCAACAATCTGTCACGTTTTTATCAATACAATTCAATGACTTCTCGCGCATCTTTTAAACGGTTTAAATTTTTTGTGTTCACAGCCTTATTTCCGATCGTGATTTTGGCCGGTGGAATCGAGTATGCGACGTACACTGCCGGTGACGAGCAACTGGGAGGTGAAGGCGGAGTGCAAGAAACCGGCAAAAATGCTTTTTCGCTGCCTTCAACGTTATTGTCTGATGAAAAGCAAACCCAGTTTTTTGTCGGTAACTCATTCTTCAAGAAGCCATGGATCGAAGCGCCATCTTCAACCGAAGCGCGTGATGGTTTGGGGCCGCATTTTATTGCGCAGTCGTGTGCGGGTTGTCACACCATGGATGGACGGGGTGGTTTGCCTGATTTTGAAAAGAATATTTCGACCGAACAGCCAATGGGCTTACTCCTACGTTTATCGACGTTGAATGCCAAAGGTGAAGTCGTGCCCGATCCGGTATATGGCGATCAATTCAACAACCGTGCGATTCCTGATGTTAAGCCTGAGGGCGAAATTGAAATCAGCTATATTGAGCAGCCGGGCAAATTTACCGATGGCCAGCTGTACAGTTTGCGCGTACCGACGTATCGCTTTGTGAATTTGAACTATGGCCCGATGAGTTCAAATGTTATGGTTTCGCCGCGCATTGCGCAACAGGTCATCGGTCTGGGCTTACTGGAGGCAATTGATGAAAAAGATATTTTGGCGAATGCCGCGCGTCAGCAAAGCGAGGGTGTGATTAAAGCGGGCATGCCCAATTATGTGATGGATGCGACCAGTCGCAAAAAAATGATCGGTCGCTTTGGCTGGAAAGCCAATGTGGCGACGGTGGCGCATCAAAGTGCGGCGGCATTTCATGGTGATATGGGCATTACGTCGGCGTTGTTTCCGTATGAGACTTGCTCGTCAACACAAATCGACTGTGTTCAATCGCCATCAGGTGCTCTGAAGGGTAAGCCCGAAATCGATCAGCGCAAAATGAATCAAGTCGTGCTCTATACGCGTTCACTCGCTGTGCCGGAACAGCGTGATGCGAGCGAACCATTGACCTTGCGCGGCAAACAAATTTTCCGCGAGGCATTGTGTACGAGTTGTCATGTCGAATCGTACACGACGCGCAATATGAAAGGCTTTCCTGAGTTTTCCAATCAGCGCATTTCGCCGTTTACCGATTTATTGTTGCATGACATGGGTGAGGGTTTGGCCGACAATCGTCCCGACGGTTTGGCCAATGGTCGTCAATGGCGCACTGCGCCGTTGTGGGGCATTGGCTTGTTTCAAGCGGTGAGCGGTTTTTCGTTGTATTTGCACGATGGTCGAGCACGTGATTTATCGGAAGCGATTTTATGGCATGGCGGTGATGCCGCGAAAAGTCGTGATCAATTCATCAATATGAATGCCACTGATCGTGCGGCATTGTTGCATTTTTTAAATACATTATAGCGTTGGAGCCTCATTGATATGAAGAAATTTTTGAGCGGTTTATTTGTGTGCGCAGGTTTTATCTTAAATGTCGCGCAAGCGCAAGATGCAGCGCCGCAATATTCAGCGACATTGCAAACGCTGGCGCAAAATGAAAAAGCCACGTATTGGGTGGACGGAGTGTATGGCGAAATGTTGCGCCGTTATGCCGCTGCTGTGACAGAAACTGAAGCATTACAAAGTGCACTCAAAGTGAGTTGTTGGACAAAAGATCAGGCGGCACAAACAGCTTGGTTGCGCGCGTATCAGTCATGGGTGGTTGCGACATCGTTGGTAGTGGGTGATGAGACAACTGCTTCGGCACTGCGTCAAATTTATTTTCGTCCCACTCGGGCTGCGTTGATTGACGAAGCGATTGTTCAAGGTGTGGGGCGTAATGCAACGGTCGCTACGGATGAAATCGGTGTGGCGGCGAAAGGTTTGGCGGCGTTGGAGTACGTTTTATATACAGGAGCGAAAACGCCGGAACGCTGCGCCTATGCCAATTGGCTGGCAAATGAATTGGTTGTCGGTGCACAACAACTTAACCGTGCGACCCAAACATTGGTCGTACAACGACAAGAGGCGCTTAAAAAGCCGAACACACGTGTGCAAGCCACCGCACAAGGCATCGAAGAGTTCACCAATATTTTTATCGGCAAAACCAGTGAGGTTTTGGGGCGCGACTTGATCAAATTGTCGGTGATCAAGAGGGACGCGGTATTGTCGCCGTACGCTGGTCAATCCAAAGCGATTATGCAAGCGCAGTTGCACGCATGGCAAGATTTAGTGATTGGACGTGCAGGTCGTGAGGGCGGCTGGGGCTATGGTTTTGTCGATTATTTAAATAATGATGCCAAGCAAACCAAGCTCGCACAGGATTTACAGCACAAGGTTGAGGTAGCGATGCGTGCGGTCGATCAATTGCCCGCCGACTTTGTGCCGTTGGCACAAAAGCAACCCTTGCCAAAAAATGTCAATACGGCGATTGATGCGCTGCAAGATGTACAGCTATTGCTTGAAAGTGATGTCGCCGATGCGTTGGGTGTGGCGGTTAGTTTTAATGATGCCGATGGTGATTGATTGAGCATGAGTGTTACACGCCGCCGCTTCTTGCAAACGGGCTTGGCTTTAAGTGCGAGCGGTGCCGCGCCATGGGCGTTTGCCAGTAGTGTCGAAGACTATATGCTCTTTGGCGCGTGGCAACGGCAGCGCAGTTATGGTGCAGGTATGCTCAATGCATCGTTACAGCACAGCACCGACTTGGTGACGCGCGGTCATCATATTGAAATCATTAACGACAACGAGGCGTGGTTGTTTGCCCGTCGCCCCAGCTCATATATGCTGCGTGTGGATTGGCGAACAGGGCGAGTCTTGACGCGTTATATCTATGATTCGACGCGCACAGGTTTTGGTCATGGGATTATGAGTAGTGATGGTTTGCTGCTCACCACGGATCAACGTTTGGATGATGATGCGGGGTTGTTGACGATTCGCGACGGGCGCACTGGCGAAATCAAGCAAGAGTTTTTAAGCGGTGGCATTGGTCCACATGAGTTGTTGATGATGCCGGATGGCATTCACGTTGCAATTGCTAATGGTGGGGTATTGACCCGTCCTGATAGCGGTCGAGCGAAACTCAATCTTGCACAGATGCAACCCAGTCTCACTATACTCAATCGCTACACGGGTGAGATTACTCATCAAGCTCAATTGGATGATGCACGTTTATCGATTCGTCATTTGGCGCATTTGCCTAATCATGCGATTGGCATAGCGTTGCAATATGAACAAGGGGAGGGCAAAGCTGCGGAGCCCGTTGCTGCAATTTGGCAACCTGAGGCAGGTATCAAGTTGTTAGAGGCGCAGGCAGAGTCGTTCAATCGTGCACAAGGTTATGCTGCAAGTGCTGCGAGCGATGGCTTGAATTACTTTGCGGTTTCTTGTCCCAAAGCCAACGCGGTGATGATTTGGACAGCAAAAGGACAATGGCTGCGGACTCTGAATGTACCGTTGGCTTATGGTTTGGCAGTGATGTCACAAGTCAATTGTTTGGCGGTGAGTAGTGAAAATGGCGGAATCTACTACTTCGACACCCAAACATGGCAAGAAAAAACAACACAAAACCAAACGTTTGATGTGCAGTGGGACAATCATTTGGTCGCCTATCGCCGTGGTTAAAATGCCGCAAAGATGAAATCCTAAAAATTACAATGACTTAGCGCGGTCTTAAAATAAGCAGTTAATAAAAGAGCAGTTCTTTGTCAAAA
>JBIKPB010000158.1:0-4431 GCA_044357705.1 Formosimonas sp.
TTTGTAAGGAGGGCAGTGCGCCACCAGGGAAGATATAACGCTGGATGAAGTCGACGCTATTTTTAGCAGCTTCATAACGTTGGTCGCGGATGGTGATGGCTTGTAGAAGCATCAATCCGTCGTCTTTGAGTAAATGTGCGCATTGTTTGAAGTAGGTTTCAAGGTAGGCGTGACCGACTGCTTCAATCATTTCAATCGACACCAGTTTGTCAAAATTGCCGGTTAAGTCGCGATAGTCTTGCATGAGCAAGGTGATTTGTTGCTCCAAGCCGAGTGCTTGGATGCGCGCTTGCGTGTGGTTGTACTGCTCTTGCGACAGCGTGGTGGTGGTGACGCGACAGCCGTAGTGCTGGGCGGCATAAATTGCCATACTGCCCCAGCCTGTACCGATTTCGAGCAGATGGTCGGTTGGTTTGAGGTCTAGTTTTTGGCAGATGCGTTGTAATTTGTTGTATTGGGCTTGTTCGAGCGTGTCGTTGGGGCTTAAAAATTGTGCGCTCGAATACATCATTGATGGGTCTAAAAATTGCTCAAACAACGCATTACCTAAGTCGTAATGCGCAGCAATATTGCTGCGAGAACCTTGACGTGTGTTGCGGTTGAAAAAATGGAGTAGCTTTAAAAAGTTTTGCCCCAAACTTGCCCAGCGGTTGTCCAGCTTATCGAGTACATCAATATTGCGGGCCAATACGCGTACCACGCTGGTTAAATGTTCGCAGCTCCAGTAACCGAGTGCGTAGGCTTGCCCTGCACCGATAGAGCCTTGCAATGCCAGTAGCGGCCATGCGCGGGCATCGTTGATGTGCAGTTCTGCGTGTAGGGCATCATGTGCTTGTCCGAAGGTGTGCGATTCGCCGTCACAGACAACAGTGAGGCTTCCGTGCGAGAGTGATTTGAGCTGTTTGAGCACGGCGGCTTTGTACCAGCGGTGCGTGGTACTGGTTTTTTCTTGGCTTAGCGGTTGGCTTGAGCTCATGGGCGTTCCTTATTAATGGGGTATGCGACTTTACTGTTGCCATCGGCGGGTTGGTAGGGCTGATAGCGTAGACCTTTGATGACGAGGCGTAGCGCTTGCCAATAAATCCCTGCTAAGGTTTTGGCGCTCATCCACGGATGTTTGAGTACGTAATTTTTGAGACTTTGACGCGTGAGTTCGGTTTTAAAGAGACTTAAACCAGCGTCAAACACTTTGCGTGTGTCTTGAAAATCAGACATATACACAGTCAGGCGCTCGCCACTCTGGTAAAAGCGCATGTGGTGCACAATGTCACGCGGTAAAAATGGCGACACGTGAAATGATTTGGCGACCGCAAACTGGTTGCTCTCGGTAGGTTCGGCTTTGAGTACGTAATGGTAGCGTTCACGCCACGGCGTGTTGCTCACTTCGCATAAAATCGCTTGCAACTGCGCGGCGTCGTCATAGCAATAAAAAAAGCTCACAGGATTGAATGACAAGCCCCAGCTGCGTGGCTGGGTTAAAACGCAAATGCGGTTAATGTTGAGTTCACCCAACTCGTTAATTGAAGCGCGCACCGCGTCAAACAACGACACGCCTGTGCGCGTGAGATGCGGTAAATAATCGGTTTCTCTGAATGAGAACGGTGCAAATCGGCTTTTACCAACAAGGCGTGAAGTGGCGAACAACTGCTCTTGTTCGCTCAAATCCAGCCACAACATACCGATGTTGTAGCGAAACGCATGTTGTTTCGGATGCAAGCGGCGGTGCTGAATGTGACCGTGATACAGCGCGCTGTTCATGATCTGGCTTTCAGTTGTTCGACCACGCGCAGTGCGCTGGCCACGCCATCTTCGTGAAAACCATTGGCCCAATACGCACCGCAAAAATAAGTGCGATTCACGCCGCTCAACTCAGCCCAACGCGCTTGTGCCGCCACGCCATCGAGGCTAAATTGTGGGTGCGCGTAGTTAAATTGCGCGAGGATTTTATCAGCGGCAATATGCTCGGTTTGGTTCAGGCTGACGCAAAAGGTTGTCTCACTTTGTATGCCTTGCAAAATATTCATGTTGTAGGTCAAACTTGCGCCGTCTTGAGCGGGGCGTAAGTTGTAATTCCAGCTTGCCCATGCGCTCTCGCGTTGCGGTAATAAACGCGTGTCGGTGTGCAAAACCACTGCATTATCGGCGTAGGGCAGAGCGGATAAAATTTCTTGCTCTTGCGCGCTCGGTTGCGCGAGTAGTTGCAACGCGGTGTCGCTGTGACATGCCATTACTACCGCATCAAAAGTTTCGCTGCCGCGCGCGCTGATGACCATGACGCCATGCTCATGCCGTTCGACGCGGTTGATGGGCGTGTTGAGGTAAATCTGGTCTTTAAACCCTGCGGTCAAAGGTGCGATGTAACTGCGCGAACCACCTTGAATCACATGCCATTGCGGGCGATTGTTAATCGACAATAAACCGTGGTTTTTGAAAAACCGCACAAAAAATAGCAAAGGGAATTGCAGCATTTGCGCGGTCGGCATCGACCAAATCGCCGCGCCCATTGGCTCGATGTAGCGTTCGATGAACGGTTGGCTGTAATGATTTTGCTTTAAATAATCGCCCAAACTGATGCCCGCAGCAATGCGTTGCTCGTCTAAATCACGCAATGCGTCGCGGTTAAAGCGCATGATGTCGCGCAACATGCGCCAAAATTTCGGTGAAAAAATGTGGCGACGCTGCGCAAATAAACCGTTGATGTTAGTGCCGCTGTACTCAAAATCAGCCGCTCGGTCACACACCGAAAAACTCATTTCGGTCGGCTGCGTTGCGACCTTGAGCTCACGCAGGAGTTTTTGAAAGTTGGGATAAGTCCAATCGTTGAGAACGATAAAGCCAGTATCAATCGCATACTGTTTGGCATTGACGGTGACATCCACGGTATGCGTGTGCCCGCCGATGTAATCATTGGCTTCAAAGACGTGCACATCGTGGTGTTGCTGCAAGTAGTACGCGCTGGTTAAGCCCGCGATACCGCTGCCGATGATGGCGATTTTCATAGCGTGCCTTATTTTTTCAGTCGTTTGGTTAAAGCGAATTGCCAGCTTTTGGGCAGCATCGCGGTGAGTTTGAGTGAGGCGATAAACAGGCGCGGAAAGTTGATTTCAAAAGGGCGTTGCGGCAACTTGGCGGCGATGTGGCGGGCGGCTTGATTACTGTCCCAGCGCATCGGCATGGCGAAGTCATTTTTTTGTGTCAAAGGCGTATCGACAAAGCCCGGATGAATCAATGTGACGGCAATATTCTCATGCGCCAAGTCGATGCGCAAGGAGTTGAACAAATATGTCATCGCTGCTTTGGATGCGCCGTACGCACCTGCGCGTGGTAACGGTAAAAACACGACCGAGCTTGATGTCCCGATTAAGTGTGGTGAAACACCGTTGCGCAACAGCGGCAACGCCGCTTCGATGCACTGTGCGGTGGCGATTAAATTGGTGCTTATCACGCGTTCAATCATTGCCGTTTCAAAATTCGCCACATCAATGTACTCGCACGTGCCCGCGTTGAGAATCACGCTGTCCAACGCACCCCAAGTTTGGCTTATTTGCTCGGCAACTTGCTTCACCTGCGTGACATCAGTCAAGTCGGCGGGCAACGCCAACACTTGCGCAGGGAACTCATCTGCAAAGGCTTGTAGGGCCGGTTGATTGCGCGCGGTCAATGCCAATTGATGCCCTTGGTTCAACAACTCACGCGTCAAAGCGGCACCGATGCCACTGCTTGCACCTGTGAGCCAAATGCGGCGTGCTGCGCTTTGGGTACTCATACCAACCTCCTTTTGAGCCAAGCAATCACGCGACCCATGACGGGTAAATGCTCATAGAGCATGGCACCCGCGTCGAAATAATCGCGATGGTAATAAACTTTGTTGTTCGACCAGCGCAGATGCGAGCAACCCTCGACCTCGATGGTTTGCCCATTTTTTAACCTTGGATGAGAAAAGTGCATGCGCCAACGCAGGTAGCCTTCGCCCGAACTGAGCTCATCATCAGGTATGACAAGCCCAATAGTGCTATCGCTTTTGTAGATTTCGTCGTGGCCGTGCATCACAAAATCAATGCTTTTAATATTTGCGTACATTTGTACAAAATATTGCCGCAACTCAGTCAAACCAGTGATCTGGTGCAATGGATCAATAAACGTCACATTATCGGCGTAAAGTTTGCCGACTTCATCTAAGTTCGAGACATTGAGCTGAACGAAGCGGGTCGAAAACTGTTTGAGAAATGTATTCATGCTTCACTTTCATGCGGTGGTTGATTCATTTACCGCATCGTATCTGAAAACATTATCTTTTGCTGTAACCGGCTTATTTTGAATGTATATTCGATTTTTAATTGGGTTGGTGAATTAAAGTACGAATAGCAATTTTCGCAGATTGAAAAAGGCCAAGTGAGGCATCACATGGTTGACTTCAATCACCAAATCGAA
>JBIKPB010000159.1:0-4383 GCA_044357705.1 Formosimonas sp.
GTTAAGGAAGCGTGGCAGAGCGGTTGAATGCAACAGTCTTGAAAACTGTCGAGGATGTGAGTCCTTCGTGAGTTCGAATCTCACCGCTTCCGCCAAACCAATACCAGTAATAAAGTGTCATTTTATCGGACGCGGGGTGGAGCAGCATGGTAGCTCGTCGGGCTCATAACCCGAAGGTCGTAGGTTCAAATCCTGCCCCCGCAACCACTAAAATTCGCACTAAGGCTTAATAAAGCCAAGATCATTTAAAAACCCGCTAATACAGCGGGTTTTTTATTGTCCTAAAATTCCAGAGAATAATAAATTCATTATCAATGTCCATTCAGTGACGACGGAACAGTGAATTAAAACTGACAAAAATAAATTTCTGACCGTCTGAATATTACTACCCTTATCGCTCAATCCATCATGAGGCGCTATGTTTGCTGATGTTCTGAGTTCTGACACTCAAAGTGGTGCGGATGTTTTCAATTTCTTCCAACCTGCGACGGGCGCTGTCCCAATTCTTTCGACTCATCGCAAAAACCACGGCATCAATCAACATCATTAATGGGCTGTTGGCATCCCAGCTTGAAGCATGGGCGAGGTGGGCAGGAAAAATATGATGAGCTACGCGCGTAATCGGTGAGTGCCATTGATCTGTGAATAAAATAATATTGACTTTGCGTTGTGCGGCCAGATCGGCCAAGTGCGCCGTTTCGTCTGAATAGCGACGAATATCGAAAATGACAAGGGTATGTCCTTTACTCATATCAGCCAATGCATTTGGCCAGCTGGATGAATACGCCGACATCAGGTGGACATTGGGGCGCATGGATTTGAGGTGATTGGTGAATACCTCGGCCAATGGTCGGGTCAGCCGACCGCCGACAAGCCAGACGGGGCGACGGGTGTCGCACAGCAGCTCAACGACACTGTCGAACTCATTGCGTGGAATATGGGCAATGGTCTGTTGCAGTAGATGATGCAGATTCTTGACAAAATGTGCTAAAAAATCATTGTCATCAATGTTATCCAAGGGTGACGAATGTCTGCTCAGCGGGGACTGAAGGCGAACCTCGAGTTCATCACGTAAGGCAGCTTGAAAGCTGCCGTAATTTTCAAAGCCCAATCGAGCCACCAAGCGCAATACGGATGGCCCACTGACATGGGCACGCGCTGCTAATTGAGCGATGGTCTCCAGCCCTGTCATTGGATAGTTGGCCAGTAATACACGGACAATTTTGCGCTCAGATGGGGTGTAATCCTCCAAATTGGTGCGCAATTGTTCTGCAATTGTTCCCGTTTGCGGCATAAATGTCTCCTATGATGAGCTGATTTTGATCTCAATGATAATGTAATTTTTATTACTAAAATATAAATAATATATAAAATTTAATTTACAATACATTTCATTGGTGATAACGTATCGGTGCATTATAAAGTGATATGACATGGTTAGACGAAAATCAGTGGCTTTACTCAATGACGAATGACCCCAAGGAGACAATATGAGTAGCGTATTAAAAGTAGGCAACGCAGACGAATTGAAGCAGTTGATGATCGAACGCGACATGCGTCAGATCAAGGTGGGTGTGGTGGATATCGATGGGGTCATGGCAGGTAAATACATGGCGCGGGACAAATTTTTTTCTGCGCTAGATGGCGGTTTCGGTTTTTGCGACGTTTTGTTTGGATGGGACGTGAGCAACAGTTTGTACGATAACACGACATTGACCGGCTGGAAAAATGGTTACGCCGATGCGATGGTACGGATTTTACCCGAGACCACGCGTGAAATGCCGCTGGAAGACAATATGTTGTGGGTGCAGGGTGAGTTGATGGGGCGTTTGGAGGGTATTTGTCCACGCGGCGTTTTGCGTAAAGTTCTTAAGCGTGCAGAAGATATGGGACTCTTTGCGGTGGCTGGTTTTGAATATGAGTTTTTGGCTGCCGATGAAGATCATGAAGCTCTGATTGCTAAAAACTACCGTCCGATCAAGCCTTTGGGGCGTGGTTACAGCGGTTACTCAGCTTTGCGCAATATTGTTAACTCGGATTTTTATCGGGGTTTGATTGATGTATGTGAGCACATGGGGCTGCCGCTTGAGGGATTTCATGAGGAAAGCGGACCGGGTGCGTTGGAAGTAGCCCTCTGTCTGGATTCAGCTTTACCTGCGGCGGATAAAGCCGCGACTTTCAAAACCATATCCAAGGCAGTCGCACAATTGCAAGGGCGGATGGTTTCGTTCATGGCCAAATGGGAGGAGTCTTATCCGGGTCAGGGCGGTCACATTCATATTTCTTTGCAAAACAGTGAAGGTGAAAATATGTTTTTCGATGCCGCTGGTCAAGGGCATATGAGCGAAATGCAGCGCCATTTCATCGGTGGTTTACAGCAACTCATGCCGCAAATCATGTGCATGGCTGCGCCCAATGTCAACAGTTTCCGTCGTTTGGTACCGGGTTATTGGGCGCCGACCAATGCGACTTGGGGTATTGACAATCGTACGGTGTCATTACGCGTGATTGAAGGCAGTGCCAAATCGCAGCGCGTCGAATATCGCTTGCCGGGTGCAGATGCCAATCCATATTTGGCGCTTGCTTCGGCACTGGCGGCTGGTTTGCACGGTATTGAACACAAAATCGAGCCCGATGCTGCTGTTACAGGCAATGGTTATGCGCAAGAAGTCCCACCACATCGTCGTTTGAGCCGAACTTTATGGGATGCAGCACAGCAACTCAAGGCATCAGAAGTGGCACGCGACTGGTTTGGTGATGATTTTGTCGATCATTACACCGCAACACGTGAATGGGAAGAGCGCGAATTTCAAAAACATGTAACAGATTGGGAGCTGAAACGCTATTTTGAGGTGATTTGAGTGTCGGCAAGTTCAATCGTTTATTGATCCGTAAAAGTAGCTTTTTACTTTTTTCACAGTGATTATTGATTTAAGGAAATAAGATGAGCCATACCTTTTCAGTCGTGTCGCCAGTGGACGGTAGTGTACTGTTGACGCGTGAATATGCTTCCGCGCAGGAAATTAGCAGTGCTTTGGCAGCGGCTCAAGCAGTCGCAAGTAACTGGCGTAACACGCCATTGAGTGAGCGCAAAGCTTTGGTTGGTAAAGCCATTGATGAATTGGTTTCGAAAAAGGAGCGTATTGCCGAGGCGATTGCGCAGCAAATCGGTCGACCGATCGCACAAGCCGCTGGTGAAGTGGGCGGTTTGGAAGAACGTGCACGCTATATGATTTCGATTGCCGATGAGGCTTTGGCGGACGATTACCCACCTGTAAAGGAGGGATTTACCCGTTTTTTGCGTCGGGAGCCATTGGGCACGGTTTTGGTTTTAGCACCTTGGAATTATCCATTTTTAACCGCTATAAACAGCATTGTGCCGGCGTTGGTGGCGGGTAATCGGGTGATTTTAAAGCACTCACAGCAAGTGCCGCTGGTCGCTGAGATTTTTGCGGAAGCATTTGCTGCGGCGGGTTTGCCTCAAGGCGTTTTTCAGGTGTTGCACATGACTCATGAAGATACTTTGAAGCTGGTGGCAACAGAAGGCATTGATTTCGTGGCATTTACCGGTTCGGTTGAGGGTGGACGTATCGTTCAGCGCGCTGCTGCGGATCGATTCATTGGTTTGGGCTTGGAGTTGGGCGGTAAAGACCCAGCTTATGTGCGTGCGGATGCGGATTTGACTAATGCCGTAGAAAATTTGGTCGATGGCGCTTTTTTCAATTCGGGCCAGTCATGTTGCGGTGTTGAGCGAATTTATGTACATGCCAGTTTGTATGATGATTTTGTGGCGCAGTTTGTCGAATTGACTCAGGCGTATCGATTTGGCAATCCAATGGAGACCGACACCAATCTCGGCCCGATGGTGCGCGCCAGCTCGGCTGACTTTGTGCGTAAACAGATTGACGAAGCGATACAGGCAGGCGCGAAGGCGCTGATTCCGAACGGCCAGTTTGCAAATGATGCACCCGGTACGGCGTATTTGTCGCCTCAGGTATTGGTCGATGTGAATCACAGCATGCGCGTGATGACCGAGGAAAGTTTTGGCCCTGTGATTGGCATCATGCTGGTCAAGGATGACAACGAAGCGTTGGCGCTGATGAACGACAGCGACTTCGGATTGACCGCATCGATCTGGACGAAAGATACCGCTGCGGCAATGGCTTTGGCTGAGCAATTGGAAACGGGTACGGTGTTCATGAACCGCTGCGACTATCTTGACCCTGCCTTGGCATGGACGGGGGTTAAGGACACTGGGCGTGGTGTGTCGTTGTCGATCCTCGGTTATGCACAGTTGACCCGGGTGAAATCGATCCACTTCAGAACGGGCTGAGCAAGATGGTAGATAAACTAAATATTGATCTTACAGGCTGAATGAAGGAG
>JBIKPB010000014.1:0-14922 GCA_044357705.1 Formosimonas sp.
ATATTTCAATTTGACTAATCTTGTAAGGATAGAATCATGGCAAAAGGTAAGTTTGAACGGACCAAACCGCACGTCAACGTCGGCACGATTGGTCACGTTGATCACGGTAAAACGACATTGACTGCAGCGATCACGACTGTATTGACCAAGAAATTTGGTGGCGAAGCCAAAGGTTACGCTGACATCGACGCAGCACCAGAAGAAAAAGCGCGTGGTATTACCATTAATACTGCACACGTTGAATACGAAACTGCAGGTCGTCACTACGCCCACGTTGACTGCCCAGGCCACGCTGACTATGTTAAAAACATGATTACTGGCGCGGCACAAATGGACGGCGCGATCCTCGTGTGTTCAGCTGCTGACGGTCCAATGCCACAAACTCGTGAGCACATCTTGTTGGCACGTCAAGTTGGCGTTCCTTACATCCTCGTGTTTTTGAACAAATGCGACATGGTTGATGACGAAGAATTGCTCGAATTGGTCGAAATGGAAGTTCGCGAACTTCTGTCTAAATACGACTTCCCGGGCGATGATGTGCCTATCATCAAAGGTTCTGCTAAATTGGCACTCGAAGGTGACCAATCACCTATCGGCGAACCAGCAATTTTCGCTTTGGGCGAAGCGTTGGACAGCTACATCCCAACACCAGAACGTGCGATTGACGGTACATTCTTGATGCCAATCGAAGACGTGTTCTCAATCTCTGGTCGTGGTACTGTGGTGACTGGCCGTATCGAACGCGGTATCGTTAAAGTTGGTGAAGAGCTCGAAATCGTCGGTATCGTTGACACAGCCAAAACCACTTGTACTGGTGTTGAAATGTTCCGTAAATTGCTCGACCAAGGTCAAGCAGGCGACAACGTCGGTGTATTGCTCCGCGGTACTAAGCGTGAAGACGTGCAGCGTGGTCAAGTTTTGTGCAAACCAAACTCAATCAAGCCACACACTGATTTCGACGCAGAAATCTACGTGTTGGGTAAAGATGAAGGCGGTCGTCACACACCATTCTTCAATAACTACCGTCCACAGTTCTACTTCCGTACAACTGACGTGACTGGCGCGGTTTCTTTGCCAGAAGGTAAAGAAATGGTTATGCCGGGTGACAACGTTTCAATCAGCGTTAAACTCATCGCGCCAATCGCGATGGAAGAAGGTTTGCGCTTTGCGATTCGTGAAGGCGGTCGTACCGTCGGCGCGGGCGTTGTGGCTAAAATTAACGCGTAATTGCGTGAAAACAGCGAAGCGGCTATAATCGT
This sequence comes from Formosimonas sp., assembly GCA_044357705.1. Lineage (GTDB taxonomy): Bacteria > Pseudomonadota > Gammaproteobacteria > Burkholderiales > Burkholderiaceae > Hydromonas. The sequence continues at coordinate 1,260 of JBIKPB010000014.1, forward strand.
GGCTTCGCTGTTTTGTTGTAATGTTTTAGGGTTGTACATTGCAATAAGCAATGTACAATTGTTTTTTCGTTCTTTATTTAATCGGTGACACGATTTAAATGGTTTTTAAACTCTATTTAAATACTGCTCACCACGCTCTTTAGGAAATATCATGGCTACTCAGCAAAAAATTCGCATCCGTCTCAAAGCATTTGACTATCGTTTAATCGACCAATCAGCTGCTGAGATCGTTGAAACTGCCAAACGTACTGGCGCGATTGTTAAAGGTCCTGTACCTTTGCCAACACGCATCCAACGTTTTGACGTATTGCGTTCACCTCACGTGAACAAAACGTCGCGTGACCAGTTCGAAATTCGTACGCACCAACGTTTGATGGACATCGTTGATCCAACGGATAAGACAGTTGACGCATTGATGAAACTCGACTTGCCAGCGGGCGTTGACGTTGAAATCAAAGTGTAATTGTGGGTTACAATTGATTGACATAAAAGTGCACCTTTCGGGGTGCATTTTTATTGGTTCCTTGGATACTTTGTTACACATCAATAGCCGTTTTGATTCTTAAATATGCTGTCGGTGGCAGACGACATTCTTGTCGCTCAAGAGATCAGCATGATATATTTAACCGTAAATCGATTGAGGGGGATAAAAGTGAAAAAGCATGGGGTTATCATCGGAGCGGTAATATTGATCTGTACAACGTATGCTCAAGCCAATGATGTGAATGTCGCAGTGGCTGCAAATTTTGTCGCGCCGATGCAAGAAATTGCTCATCAGTTTAGGCAAAAAACCGGTCATCGCTTGATCATCAGTTCGGGCGCGACCGGTAAGTTTTATGCGCAGATCAAAAATGGTGCGCCGTTTGCGGTACTTTTGGCTGCTGATTCTTCAACGCCCGAGCGTTTGGAGCGGGAGAGTGATGCGGTTGTGGGCTCAAGATTCACGTATGCAATTGGGCGGTTGGCTCTGTGGAGCCCACAGGTGAAATATGTCGATGCCAAAGGACAGATTCTGAAAACCGGTACGTTCAGGCATCTGGCGATGGCCAACCCGAAAGTAGCGCCCTATGGTTTGGCTGCACAGCAAGTGATGCAACGTATGGGTGTTTGGCAACAATTACAACCTCGCATCGTACAAGGTGAAAACATTGCACAAACCCAGCAGTTCGTTGAAAGTGGCAACGCTGAATTGGGTTTTGTTGCCTATTCACAAGTGATCCATAACCCTAAAATCACGGGTACGTATTGGCTGGTACCTTCCTCACAGCATCAGCCGATTGTGCAGCAAGCGGTATTACTCAAGCGAGGCAAAGACAATACTGCTGCGCAGCAGTTTATGGCATTTCTTAAAAGCAAAGTGGCTACATCCATCATTCAGCATTATGGCTACGATGTGATGCCATGATGACTGCCGATTGGATTGCTCCTGCATTATTGACACTTAAGCTGGCCAGCTTGACCACGGTAATTTTGTTGTTGCTCGGCACGCCATTGGCATGGTGGTTGGCACGCACGCGCTCATGGTTGCGCATTCCGTTGAATGTCGTAGTTGCGTTGCCATTGGTGTTGCCACCGACGGTTTTGGGCTTTTATTTACTGTTATTGCTCGGTCCGCACGGCGCTGTGGGTCAACTCACCCAGCAGTTGGGTTGGGGCTCATTGGCGTTTACATTCTACGGTTTATTGATTGGCTCGATTTTGTATTCGCTGCCGTTTGTCGTGCAGCCGTTGCAAAATGCCTTTGAAACCATGGATAAACGTCCGCTGGAAGTCGCTGCCACACTCGGTGCGTCGCCACTTGATCGTTTTTTTACAGTGGTTGTGCCGCTTGCGCGTTCAGGATTTTGGACGGCAGCGATCCTTGGCTTTGCACATACGGTCGGCGAGTTTGGTGTAGTTTTAATGATCGGTGGCAATCTTCCTGAGCAAACTCAAGTTATGTCGATCGCGATTTACGATCATGTCGAGGCGTTGGAATACCCGCAAGCGCATACTTTGGCGGCAGCGATGCTGATTTTTTCATTCGTGATTTTAACGCTGTTGTATGCCTTCAACCAACGTGCGCGAAAGTTGTTTTAACATGAGCATCCATATCAAATTACAGATCCCACGTGATCACTTCATGCTGGATGTCGATTTTACGATTCCGAATCGCGGGATTACGGCACTTTTTGGGCATTCCGGTTCAGGTAAAACCACGATTTTGCGTGCCATCGCTGGGTTAGAGCGAGCTAAGCAAGGTGAGATTATTGTCGGTGAGGAAACATGGCAATCCAAAACCATATTTGTGCCTGCACATCGCCGTGCGGTGGGTTATGTGTTTCAAAATGCCAGCTTATTGCCGCATCTGACGGTGCGTGAGAATCTCAATTATGCGCTCAAGCGCAAACATCACAGCGAAGACAAAGTGAGTATGGCGCAGGTGATCGAGTGGTTTGGTTTGTCTCAACTACTGGCGCGCCAACCGCAAGGCTTGTCGGGTGGTGAGCAACAGCGTGTGGCTTTGGCGCGTGCCTTGTTGATTCAGCCGCAATTGGTTTTGATGGATGAGCCCTTGTCGAGTTTGGATCAAAAGAGCAAACAAGAGATTTTGCCATATCTGATGCAGCTCCACGAAAACAGCAGTACACCGATGATTTATGTCAGTCATGATTGGGATGAAATCAGGCAGTTGGCCGATACCGTCGTGATGCTGGAAGCGGGGCGAATTCAGTGTCAAACGACTGTGGCGGAATATCCTGCATCCGTAACGTATTGCCCACATTGTCAGCAAGCGATCAATCATTTTATTTGATGTTTATCGACTTGATCAAACCTCGCAATCATTTTTAGCGAGGTTTTTTGTTTTTGTGGCAAAAAACAGTCATTTTCATGAAAAAACTGTAAATTTATTTTTTGCACCATAAGCGAGCGAAAAATGGATTTGCGAGGTTCCTCTTTCCCAGCTTGCATTGATTTGGTGCGGCATTATTGAATCATTACTTTGGCTGCACCAAAAAAGAACAATATTGTTTTATATCAATAACTTGCGCTTGTTTTTTTACAATGCAGCACTTTACACACTCCCACATTTGGTGCAAACTCTGAGCCATGGATGAGTTTTTCAGCCACAAATGATGGAGGCACCATGAAGTTAATTACTGCAATTATTCGACCGGAAAAATTGGGTGATGTCAAAACAGCATTGTTTGAAGTGGGTGTGACGGGCATTAGTTTGTCCAAAATTGCCGGTCACGGTGGTGAGCATGAAGTCTTAGAGCACTATCGCGGACAGCAGGTCAAACTTGAGTTTCACGAAAAAATCGAGCTCAAAATTGCGGTCAGTGAAGCTTTTGTCGATGTGACGATTGATGCGATTTGCAAAAGTGCACAAACCGGCGAAGTGGGTGACGGCAAGATTTTTATTCAGCCTTTAGAGCGTGTCGTACGGATTCGGACTCAAGAGCAGGACAACAACGTACTGACGCCAATCAATATCGCCCACTAAGTGATTCATTAAGAGACAAGGACGCTTCATGCAACGTTATTTATTAGCCCTTTTGTTGGCTGCGGCGACCGGTGTCGCTTATGCCGTCGATGCTGATCCTGCTTCAGGTGCTGCCGCTGCAACTGATGCCGCAATGGCAGCACCAGCAACAGCTGAGTTGGTTTTGGATCGTGGAGACACGGCATTTATGTTGGTCTGTGCTGCATTGGTGTTGTTGATGACGCCGGCATTGGCATTTTTCTATGGCGGTTTGTCGCGCAGCAAAAGTGTTTTAAATACCATGATGATGTCGTTTGCGGCGTTGGGGGTGGTGTCGATTGTGTGGACGGTGGTCGGTTTTTCCTTCGCGTTTGGCGACAATCCGATGGGTACTTACTTCGGTAGCTTTGACAATATCATGTTGGCGGGTATGGATATGACGACTTTGGCTGCGACGTTTGAAGCCGGTCATGGTATTCCGAAATACGTGTTTGTGATGTTTCAAATGACTTTTGCGATTATTGCAGCCGCTTTGATCAGCGGTGCATTGGTCGATCGCATGAAGTTTAGTGCTTATTTGCTGTTCATCGCATTGTGGAGTGCATTTGTGTACAGCCCGATTGCGCATTGGGTATGGGATGCCAGCGGTTGGTTGTTCGCGATGGGCGCTTTGGACTTTGCCGGCGGTACGGTGGTTCATATCAATTCAGGTGTTTCAGCATTAGTCGCTGCTGCAGTTTTGGGTCCACGTCTTAAAATCACGCGTCAACATGCGATTCCACACAACATTCCATTCGTCATGCTCGGTTCGGGTTTGCTGTGGTTCGGTTGGTTCGGTTTCAATGCCGGTAGTGCGATGGGTGCAAACGGTTCAGCAGGTTTGGCCTTACTTACGACACAAATTGCAACAGGTACGGCTTTAATGACGTGGTTGGTGTGGGAAAAAATCTCCGGTCAAGCGATGAGTGCGGTTGGTGCGGCAACCGGTGCAGTAGTTGGCTTGGTGGCGATTACACCCGCAGCCGGTTTGGTCAGCCCTGCTTATGCAATCGTGTTCGGTGTGCTGGGTGCGACAGGTAGCTTCTGGGCGGTTCAGTACAAAAAAGCCTTTAAAGTCGACGATGTTTTGGATGTATTTGCTTGCCACGGTGTTGCGGGGATTATCGGTGCGGTGGCGACGGGTGCATTTGCGTTCTCGACTTTGGATCCTGTGGTAGCCAAACCGGTTGGCGAACAAATTCTGATCCAATTAACTGCGGTCGGTGTAACGATTGTTTACTCGGGCCTTATGACTTTTGTGATTCTCAAATTGGTTGGTTTGACTGTTGGTTTGCGTATCTCTCAATCAGATGAAATGCAAGGGATTGATATTGCAAGTCACGAAGAAGCGGGTTACTCGGCTGAAGGCATGACTGGTGGGGATTTTTTATGACTTCATTGCTTTCAAAACCTGAATAGACATGCTTGTCAATTATGGCGCTTCATAAAAAACATAGCTGGTTGAGTAGTCGCTGATCTCAAAATACACGCGCTTCTCGCCCGGGTCGACTTTACCGTTCAGATTCAAATCGATTTTGCCATAGCCATAACGAAACGGGCGTGGAATCGAGTCCGTTGTTCCCATGGCCGTCGACATTTTATCAACCTCTAAGAAGCGTTTGACCAAAGTAGGGCCGGCGTAAACTTCCAATACGCCATTGGTTCCTGTGTAGTTTTGGATGTCGCGGCTGATTTTATTTTGCGTCTCTTGCGTACAAGCGGCCAAAGCAATGGCAGATACTAAAACGGTGGCGTGTAAAAATCTCATGTGATTCCCCAGAAAAATGCGAAGCCGAACGCGGCAGCGCGTGTATTATACGTTATCACTTTAAGTCTGCCTGACAAACAGGCCGTGGGTGAATCATCTTTAAATCGATACAGGAGGCTTCATGAAACTCATTTGTGCATTGCCCAGTCCGTTCGCTCGCAAAGTCCGTATTTTGCTGGCAGAAAAAGACATTCCTTTTGACATGGTTTTAGAAGACGTATGGTCACCCGATACGCATATCGGCGCGCAAAACCCGCTCGGTCAGGTGCCGTGTTTGGTGCTGGATGATGGTTACACCATTTATGATTCGCGTGTGATTGCCGAGTATTTGGAGATTTTGGCGCCTTTACATATTCCCACCGATCCGCTTGCACGGATTGAAACGTTGAAGTGGTCGGCTTTGGCCGATGGTTTGCTCGATGCCGGTGTCAAAATTCGCATTGAACGTATGCGCCCCCTCGAACTGCAAAGTCCCGCATGGATCGAACGCCAAATGGTCAAAATCAATCGCGGTTTGGCGATGATCGAAGAGCGCCTCACGCATCATTTGTGGTGCGCCAATAACTTTTATAGTCTTGCCGACGTCAGCACAGTTTGTCTGCTGGGCTTCCTCGACTTTCGCATGCCTGAGTACAACTGGCGTGCGTTGTACCCAAATGTCGATCAAATGGGGCAATATTTGAATGCGCAGCCGGTGTATCAAGCAACGCTACCTTGGGCGGTATCATAGCGAACGGTTCATGTTGATCTCGGTCACAGCGCATTAATCGGAATTTTCAGATAGCTCACACCATTGTCCTCTGCCGGAGGCATGTGTCCCGCACGAATATTGACCTGCACCGAGGGCAAAATCAGATTCGGCATGCTCAGGGTTTGGTCGCGCGCGGTGCGCATGTGCACAAACTCGCTTTGTGTGATGCCATCGTGGACATGGATATTGTGTGCACGCTGCTCCGCCACAGTTGTCATAAGCAGTGGTGCACGTTCGTTGGGCGGGTAGTCGTGACACATATAGAGCTGGGTTGTTGGCGGTAATGCCAGTATCTTGCGAATCGATTGGTATAAGGCATCGGCATCGGCACCGGGGAAATCACAGCGTGCGGTGCCCACATCAGGCATGAATAGCGTATCCCCGACAAATACCGCATCACCGATGGCGTAGGCGACGCAGGCTGGAGTGTGTCCAGGTACAAACATCACTTGTGCGGATAATTCCCCAATTTTAAATACTTCATCTTCCTTGAATAAATAGTCGAACTGTGAGCCGTCAAGGGCAAAGTCGGCTTCAAGATTAAATATTTTTTTGAATGCGCCTTGCACGGTACGGATGTGTTCGCCAATAGCAATGGTGCCTCCCAATTTTTCTTTCAGATACGGAGCGGCTGAGAGATGGTCGGCATGGGCGTGGGTCTCCAGAATCCATTGAACTGTCAGTTGCTGAGTTTGTACGTAATCAATCAGTAGATCTGCATGATATGTATCGGTTCGACCTGACTTTGCATCATAGTCGAGCACAGAATCAATGATCGCACAGGCACTGCCATAACCTGCATGAACCACATAGCTGAACGTCCAAGTGTTGGGGTCAAAAAAGGATTGGATTTGGCGTGTCATGGTCACTTTCAAGGGTAAACGAGCTATTTTTAAGATTAAATTTTAGATTTTTATATTATATTGACAAATATAATATATTTCAATATAATTTTTGAGTCACTCATACTCAATCAAACCTTCCAAACTATGATGACTGAACCTACCTTTGATCTCCAAGCTCTGCGCCAAGCGGCGAGTGGTCCGACCGCGCTTATGAGGGTGCTGTCGAATGTCGATCGATTGCTCTTGCTCTGCCACATGATCGAAGGTGAGCGTTGCGTGTCAGATTTGGAGTTGCTCACGGGTATTGTACAGCCGACTCTGTCGCAGCAACTGGGTGTGTTGCGTGAAGAAGGCTTGGTCGATACTCGGCGCGAAGGGCGTCAAATTTATTACAGTCTTAATAGTCCGGAGGCATTGGCAGTGCTGCAGGTGTTGCATCAGCAGTTTTGTGACGTAGGGGATAAAAATGAACATTGATTGGCAGCACTTCACTCCTTATTCTGCATTGATCGGCGGTATGTTGATCGGTTTGTCCGCAGCATTTTTGGCGATTTTACAAGGACGTATTACCGGTATCAGCGGTATTGTCGGTGGACTGCTACAGCGACAGCCTAAAGGTGAGCGCGGTTGGCGTATCGCATTTATTGCCGGCCTACTGATCGCGCCTGTTGTTTACGGCTTATTTCAAGTTTATCCGAGTGTTTACATCGAGGCTTCACCTGTGACCTTGATGATTGCGGGGCTGCTGGTCGGTTTGGGGACGCGTTATGGTGGTGGCTGTACGAGTGGCCATGGCATCTGTGGTCTATCACGCTTGTCGGTGCGCTCACGGGTTGCAACTTTGAGTTTTATGCTAGCGGGTTTTGTGGCCGTTTATGTGTTGCGTCATTTGTTTTCGACTTGAGTTGACACAATAAGGAGCATTTCATGCGCAGCTTGGTATCGTTGCTTTGTGGCCTACTGTTTGGCCTCGGTTTGATTATATCGGGTATGGTTAATCCGGCTAAAGTGATTGGTTTTCTGGATTTGGTCGGAGCGTGGGATCCATCGCTCGCTTTGGTAATGGTCGGTGCAATTGCAGTCGCTTTCGTTGGTTTTCGCTTTGCCAACCGACAAGCATCAGCCGTGCTTGGGGGTGAGATGCACTTACCGATGCGACGTGATGTGGACAAGCGGTTGGTGCTTGGTAGTCTGTTGTTTGGTGTCGGCTGGGGTATTGCCGGATTGTGTCCGGGGCCTGCTTTGGTCAGCTTGGGTGCTGGGCATATTGAAGCGGTTTATTTTGTGCTGGCAATGGTGCTGGGTATGTCGCTGTTTGCTTTTTTGGAAAGTGCTGCTCGGTATCGGACATCCTGATTACTGACGCAGCCAGATCGATTTGAATATCTATTGAATGTAAGGGACGAGTAAATGACATTAACCATGACTTCGCTTCATCCGGATTTTGCGATATCGGCGCAAATCAGCCCGAATGATTTGTCGGTAATTGCTCAACAAGGCTTCAAAACCGTATTCAACCACCGCCCTGATGGCGAAGGCGGCGAGACACAGCCGCTCAGTGCTGAGCTTGCGCGTGCAGCACAAGCGGTCGGTCTGAGTTATCAGCATTTGCCGGTTTTACCCGGCCAATACAGTCAAGTAGATGTCGCGCAAATGCGTGTGTTGTTGGCACAGTCGGAGCGCCCTATATTGGCGTTCTGCCGTACCGGTACACGTGCTCGGCAGCTTTATGATTTAGCGCTTGCGCTACCAAATGGGCATTAGGAGTTGTCATGCCGATGTCGTTCGTATTGGAGATCATATTGCTCGGTGCTTTTGTCGGTTTTATTTTGGGTGCGACCGGTGCGGGCGGAGCGATTCTTTGCGTGCCGTTATTGACCGTGTTTCTGCATTTGGATATTAGCCAAGCTGGGCCGATTGGTCTGTTTGCTGCTACGGTGGTCTCGGCCATCGCTGCTCTCATGGGTTTACGCGAAGGAATTGTGCGTTACAAAGCAGCATTGTTGATGGCGGGTTTGGGATTGTGCTTGGCCCCACTCGGTTTTTGGTTGGCACAAAGACTACCCAATGCACCATTGACCTTGGTTTTTGTGGTGGTTTTGGTATGGGTTGGCTACCGAATGTGGCACGAAAGCGATCACTTGGATGGTGTTTTGGAGCAGCCCGTCACAAAAACGGTGTTTGTCTGCGAGCGCAACGATGTTTCGGGCAAGTTTGTCTGGACCTACCCTTGCGCTCGTGTTTTGGCTCTGACAGGTGGTTTGGCTGGTTTTTTATCGGGTTTGATCGGTGTCGGCGGTGGTTTTATTATTGTCCCGTCACTTAAGAAAAATACCAATATGGATATGCGCGCCATCGTTGCCACATCCTTGAGTGTCATCACGTTGGTTTCTGCCGGTGGCGTGGCGCTTGCCGCCACGCATGGACAAGTTGACTGGAGCATTGCTGTGCCCTTTGTCGCTGCTGCCGTGTTTGGTATGTTCGGTGGGCGACAGTTGGGGCACCGCTTGCCCAATTATATTCTGTCGCGTGGTTTTGCCGTGTTGGCTTTGGTAGTGGCGGGTTTAATGCTGTTCAAACTGCTTTGATTGCCATCTTTCACTTTACAAACCTAAACCAGACCACAAGTCATCCACTCGAGTTTTGACATCCGCTCTCATGATAATCGGCGTACCCCACTCCCGTGTGGTTTCTCCCAGCCACTTATTGGTCGCATCCAAGCCCATTTTTGATCCTAAACCCGATATAGGCGAGGCAAAATCTAAATAATCAATCGGCGTATTGTCGACCAATGTTGTGTCGCGGGTTGGATCCATACGCGTGGTGATTGCCCACATGACTTCGTTCCAGTCACGGACGTTGATGTCGTCGTCGACCACGATGATGAATTTGGTATACATGAATTGACGCAGATACGACCAGATGCCGAACATCACGCGTTTGGCGTGACCGGCGTATTGTTTTTTGATCGAAACGACCGCCATGCGGTAGCTACACCCTTCCGGCGGTAAATAAAAATCGATGATTTCCGGGAACTGCTTTTGCAAAATTGGTACAAACACTTCATTCAACGCGACGCCCAAAACTGCAGGTTCATCCGGCGGTTTGCCGGTGTAAGTCGAATGATAAATCGGGTCGCGGCGCATCGTGATGCGCTCGACGGTGAACACGGGGAATGTTTCTTGTTCGTTGTAGTAACCAGTGTGATCACCGTAAGGGCCTTCGAGGGCAGTCTCACCCGGATTCAAAACGCCTTCAAGCACGATTTCGGCGTTCGCCGGAACGGTCAAATCATTGCCGATGCACTTCGTTAAAACTGTGCGCGAGTGTCTTAACAATCCCGCGAATTGGTATTCGGATAAGGTATCAGGCACCGGAGTGACGGCACCCAAAATCGTCGCCGGATCGCAACCCAGCACCACACTGATCGGAAACGGTACGCCGGGATTGGCAATACAATGATCGCGAAAATCCAACGCGCCGCCGCGATGCGCGAGCCAGCGCATGATCAACTTATTGCGGCCAAGCAATTGTTGACGATAAATGCCAAGGTTTTGACGGGCTTTGTGCGGCCCTTTTGTGACGACTAAGCCCCATGTAATGAGCGGTGCAACATCACCTGGCCAGCAGGTTTGAATCGGAATTTGCGTCAGATCAACGTCTCCACCTTCGATTACGATGTCGTGTACGGCAGCGCCTTTGATGACTTTGGGGCGCATATCCCACACCGCTTTAACCATCTCGCCGAGTTTGCCGATTTCTTTGATACCGGCGGGTGGTGTTGGTTCTTTCAGTGCGGCGAGTAAGCTGCCGATGTTGCGCAGCTCCGAAATATCTTCCGCGCCCATGCCGAGCGCGACGCGGCGTGGCGTACCAAATAGGTTGGCGAGCACAGGCATGTCGTATTGTTTGCTACCGTCAAAAACGTTTTCAAACAGAATCGCGGGGCCGGCTTTTTTTAAGGTGCGGTCGGCGATTTCGGTCATCTCTAAAATCGGTGAAATCGGTTGGGCGATGCGCTTGAGCTCGCCCATTTTTTCGAGTTGTGCGATGAAGTCGCGCAGGTCGGTGTAATGCATGAGGATTCCTTGTTAAGGAAAAATGAAAAAAGTAGAATCCTACTTTTTTCGTGATAAAAATTTGTCAAGAGTCAATTGTAGGCGTTTGAGATCATTTTTAGATCCCATCCTATTTCGATCTCGCATTATGCCGTGGTTTACGGCGAAAAGAAATGCAGCAAGGCTTTTAATCAAATTTCAATCGGCGTAGAATGAGACTGATGGTTTAAACAAAAATAATCATAAAGCCCTGATTTTATTTTAACTTTTGAGATGGAGACACAGATGGCTCAACCCACAATGACTGACCAGTTCCGCCAAGCCGCGCTTGATTATCACGAATTTCCCACGCCCGGCAAAATCTCGGTTACCCCGACCAAAAACCTCACCAACCAACATGACCTTGCCCTCGCCTATTCACCCGGCGTCGCCGTCGCGTGCGAAGAAATCGTTAAAGATCCGGCCAATGCGGTGCGCTATACAGCGCGCGGCAATTTGGTTGGCGTGGTGACCAATGGTACGGCGGTACTGGGTTTGGGCAATATCGGCCCACTCGCTGGTAAGCCGGTGATGGAAGGCAAAGGCGTTTTGTTCAAAAAATTTGCCGGTATTGATGTATTCGACATTGAGTTGAACGAAACCGATCCGGATAAATTGGTTGAAATTATTGCGGCGATGGAGCCAACGTTTGGTGGGATTAATTTAGAAGACATCAAAGCGCCCGACTGCTTCATCGTTGAGCGAAAATTGCGCGCGCGCATGAAGATTCCGGTCTTTCACGACGATCAGCACGGTACGGCGATTGTCGTTGGTGCGGGGATTCTCAACGGTTTGGATGTGGTTGGTAAAGATATTAAAAACGTTAAATTGGTGGCATCTGGCGCAGGTGCAGCCGCTTTGGCTTGTTTGGATTTATTGGTTGATTTGGGCTTACCGCTTGAGAATATTTGGGTCACCGATTTAGCCGGTGTGGTTTACCAAGGTCGTGTCGAGTTGATGGACGAAGACAAGGCGCGTTTCGCCCAACCCACTGATGCGCGCACGTTGACGGAAGTGATCGACGGCGCGGATATTTTACTTGGTCTGTCGGCCGCTGGTGTGGTTTCGCAAGAAATGGTGCGCAAAATGGCGAAAGACCCGCTGGTGTTTGTGCTCGCCAATCCGACGCCCGAGATTTTGCCTGAGTTGGTCAAGGAAGTTCGTCCTGATGCGATCATCGCCACGGGGCGCACCGATTATCCAAATCAAGTGAACAACGTTTTGTGCTTTCCGTTTATTTTCCGTGGTGCATTGGATGTCGGTGCAACCACGATCACGCGCGAGATGGAGGTCGCAGCGGTTCGTGCTGTGGCAAGTTTGGCGCGACAAGAGCAGTCCGATGTGGTGGCTTCGGCGTATGGCATTCAAGACCTTGGCTTTGGTCGTGAATATTTGATTCCCAAGCCATTTGATCCGCGCCTGATTGTCAAAATCGCCCCCGCCGTTGCCCAAGCCGCAATGGACTGCGGCGTGGCATTGCGCCCGATTGATGATATGAGTGCGTATGCGGATTCGCTCCAGCATTTTGTTTATCACAGCGGCACCTTCATGAAGCCGGTATTCGATTTGGCTAAGAAACACATGCGCGAAGGTGGTAAAACTCGTGTGGTGTTTGCCGAAGGTGAAGACGAGCGCGTGTTGCGCGCGGTACAAGTGGTGGTTGACGAAAAAATCGCCCGTCCGATTATCGTCGGTCGCCCCGCCGTGGTTGAGCAGCGTTTGGAGCGCTTTGGCTTGCGCCTCAAAGCGGGTATTGATTTTGAATTGATTAATCCCGATTACGACGAACGTTATCATGCGTATTGGAAGCAGTATCACGAACTGACTGCGCGCCAAGGCGTGACGCAAAATTATGCACGCCTCGAAATGCGTCGCCGCGGCACGCTGATCGGCGGCATGATGATTCGCAACAACGACGCCGATGCGATGATTTGCGGCACATTCGGTACGACCGATGTGCACATGAAATACATCGATCAAGTGATCGGTCACAAAGAAGGTGCGAATGTTTACGCCGCGATGAACGGCTTGATGCTACCAGGTCGCCAAGTGTTTTTGGTCGACACGCACATCAATTATGATCCGACCGCTGAGCAGCTCGCTGAAATCACCTTGATGGCAGCCGAAGAAGTGCGTCGCCTCGGCATCGTGCCGCGGGTTGCGTTGTTGTCACACTCTAATTTCGGTACGTCCAATCACCCATCGGCCTTAAAAATGCGTGCGGCTTACGAAATTTTACGTGAACGTGCGCCCGACTTGGAAGTCGATGGCGAGATGCATGGTGACGTCGCGCTGGACGTTGCGATGCGCAAAGACATCATGCCCTTCTCGACCTTGAAAGAAGAAGCGAATTTATTGGTACTACCCAATATCGATGCGGCGAATATCGCCTACAACCTGCTCAAAACTTCGGCCGGCAACAACGTCGCGGTCGGCCCAATTTTGCTTGGCGCCAAATCCCCCGCGCATATTTTGACCGGCTCGTCCACCGTTCGTCGCGTGGTGAATATGACGGCATTGGCGGTGGTGCAGGCGAATTTTGAGCGTTGTTCGAGTAAATAACGATATAATCGTAGCCAAACGAAGTGGTTCAATAATGCCCCTCACAATGAGGGGCATTTCTGTGAAAGACAACATGGCAACTGCCACCCAACTCAACGCTACCGAGCGCAGCATCAGTGTCCGTCTGGCTCTGGT
>JBIKPB010000160.1:0-4351 GCA_044357705.1 Formosimonas sp.
CGTTCCATATGGCTTAAGTGAGGTCTTTTCATGGCAACTTTCGATTTGGTGATTGAAGTCAACCATGTGATGCCTCACTTGGCCTTTTTCAATCTGCGAAAATTGCTATTCGTACTTTAATTCACCTTTCGTTGTAAAAATGAGCTTGATCACTCAAACTCATTTGATAAACCTTTCAATCTTTGAGACATAAAGCCACTCAAACATTATTTTTCAACATCACCGCAGTTGGATCAACGCTTTTAACAACATGAAGATACGGCTTGATCGTTTTTTTAGCGGCCAAATAACGCGCATCTTTTTGCAGTTGCCCCCAATCCATCGGCTCGCCGAGCGCTTTAAGTCGCAGTAGATTTTTTTGCGATGTGGCTTTGAGGTATTTTGATGGCAAACCATCAAGCGCGGCATTCAAATCATCCGGTCGGTTACACAATAAAACCTGATCGCAACCCGCATCCAAAGCTGCCTGTATACGTTGAACCACATCAGGAATCAGACCCGCCGCGCCTTTCATCGATAGATCGTCGGTCACGATTGCGCCGGTAAAACCGAGCTCTTCACGCAGAAACATCAACCATTTTTTAGAAAATCCAGCGGGCTGATCATCGACTTTCTGATACACCACATGCGCGGGCATAACCGCCGACAAATCATGAATCAGATGCGCATAGGGCAAGACATCGTCTTTGAGAATCGCTTTGAGTGAGCGTTTATCCACAGGCATATCGACATGCGAATCCGCAACGACATAACCATGCCCAGGAAAGTGCTTGCCGCAATTGGCCATACCTGCTTGCAATAGTCCGGTGTTCAACGCGCCCGCCAATAATCCGACCACGCGTGCGTCATGCGAAAAAGCACGGTCACCGATCACGGTTGAGCCACCATAATCCAGATCGAGCACCGGTGTATAACTGTAATCCACACCCACCGCACGCAACTCCGCTGCCAACACATAACCCGCCGCAGTCGTAACTTTGACCGAAAGCAATGGATTTTTGGCAAATAAATTGCCCAACGTGCGCATCGCCGGCAAATGCGTAAAACCATCGGTTTTAAAGCGCTGCACGCGCCCGCCTTCATGATCGACACTGATCAGTAAATCGGCACGCTCGGCACGAATCGCCTTCACCAATGCGTTAATTTGCTTACGCGATTCAAAGTTACGGCCAAATAAAATCACACCGCCGGTCATCGGATGATGAATGCGACGGATATCATCTGCTGTGAGTTTTTTGCCGATCAGGTCAATCACGATGGGACCAAGCATTGATGTTAGAGCCATTTTTTTCCTAAGGAAACGCGGAACAAGTCCCACGCCCCATCAATTCAATTAAAATAGCCGCACCTTAAAAAGCAGAAAACAAGATGCACCCCCCCAGTCTATCCGGCACGTTTGACAAATACCGCAAACGCACCAAACAAGAAATCTTCCTCACCAGTGTTGACAGCAAAACCGGTCTTCTTCACAGCAGCACCGTGACCGCCACCAACGTCCACGACAGTCAAGAATTACCCAAACACATGCACTGCGATGAAACACGGCGTAGTACCGTAAATCAGCTGTGTATCGGGACAATTTGCGATGAACTTGAGCTTATTTGTCTCTCAAAATCATCGCTTGAGTTAAATGCTGGAATCAAGAGGCTTATTCCGCGATTCCTTAACGTGCTTTTGGCAAACGTGTCATTTCAGTTTCAATCGCCTCGACCATTTCATTATGGACAACATTCAACTCGCGACGCTCAGGATAAATCGTCGGCAAAATCGATACGGTAATCTTGCCTGGGCGCTTGACCCAAGGCTTTTTCGGCCAGCATTCACCCGCATTGTGGGCAATCGGAATGATCGGCGCATCGAGCGCAATCGCTAAGCGAGCCCCTCCTGTTTTATATTTAGAAGGTTGCCCCGGCGCAATACGCGTACCTTCCGGAAATAAAATCATCCAAACACCATCGGCAAGACGTGTTTTGGCTTGAATCAGCATCTGTGAAAAGGCATCGACGCCGAGTTTGCGATCAATCGCCACCATGCGCAATAAACCGATACCCCAGCCAAAAAACGGGATGTACAGCAACTCGCGCTTGAATACAAAACACAACGGATTACCGAGCGCATACAACAGAAAAATCGTCTCCCAAACAGATTGATGCTTGGACAACACAATTGCCCCCGTATTGAGTGGCGGCAGATTTTCACGTCCTTTAACTTCGTAGTCAATGCCCAAAATCCACTTGGCAGCAAAAATCACCACACGATTCCAAATAGCCGTCGTCCAATACCTGAAACGGTAAGGCATAATGGCTACCGCCATACAAACAAATGCATAAAAAACGGTCCACACAACCACCAATGCGATAAAAGTCGCCGATCGAACTGCCATCATCATTTAATAACCTCTCCAATTATTCAATGCAAAACCGAATTTTTCCAAACTCAATACTCATATTTTTTGCAAAAAGCAGCATTCCACTTTTGTATAAAGGCAATTATACCTTACGCGCCAAGCAGTTTTTAAAACGCCGGTTCACATTGTCCGCATACCACTGAGTGGTCAACCTACGCGTGATTTTGTCGCTTTTCAAGACGATGCTTGGTATTTGCTCTTTTAAAACCTTGCCATATTTTTTCTCATACGCTGCGGCGATCCAGGCATAGACTTTAGTATCGGTAAAGTCGACATTTTTCTCACGCTTTAAGTCACTCATCAATTCAATATCAGTGAGCGCAAAATTTTGTTTTTTCGCCCAAGCAAGTAAGGTTCGATAGGTTTGTGATGGTTGCGCGGAACCGTCTTTGTATGACAATAAATCACCATCCAAACCGATTTTTTTGTCACCCGTAAGCGACATCAACATTTGTTGAAAAGCCGCATTACGGCTGGCGTAATGTCCCGCGTTATAATCGGCAAAACGGTAGTACATCGCACTGTAATCCGCCGAGTAATGTAACAAATGTGCCGAACCATACAGCACGCCACCGGCACGACTGTAAACCTGATCGCGCATATTGCTGCTGCCTTGTCCCAACTCATACGCCACATCGCGCGCATAATCAATCGACACCTGCATTGAACCAGCCGTAGTGACGATGTCGTTGACGTCCATTTTCATGTATTTCAAACCGGGAAACGTGTATTTTTCAGCCGTAAACTCGTTGTACCACGCTTCAAAATCACGTTCGGTTCGAATGTCTTGCATATTCGCGCGAAACGTTTTGCCGTTCGCTGCTGCTTGCGCCATGCGTAAGTTAAGCGCCACTGAAAGCAATGGATTACTTTCCATCTTGGCAATCTTTTTCGCCAAAATCTGGCGAATCCCCGCAACCGCAGGATCCGCTTTAAAACCGCTTTCTTGCTCAATCACTGCGACAATCGCACAGACATTATCTGCCGTTGATTGTTTTTTAAGGGTACTCAACGCATGGTGAATATCACTCGCCCACAAATTCGCTGATTCACCCGCTTTCATCATTGGTTTGATTATTGCGGAAGTTTGCTCTACGCCCAACAAATCACTTGGAGGCGGTGCAGAAGATGCGAAATTAATTTTGTCACACGCGGTTAAAGCCAAGATTGCGGCTGAAACAAAGACCTTTTTCACAGCGATTTCACCTCTAAAACAGGTTCTTCCAAATATTCTTGCGATTGCATTTCAGTCAAACGCGAAACGGTACGAAAAAACTCATTCGCCATTTGTCCCTCGGTGTATAAAGCTTCAGGCACTGTTGCAGCACTGATAAAAATTTTGGTTTTATGGTCGTACATGACATCAATCAGCCATGTAAACCGTCGCGCAGATGAAAACATTGCGGGTGAAAGCTCCGGTACATTCGACACCATAATCGTATCGAACTGCTTGATCAATTCCAGATAATCGTTTTGCGAACGCGCCGTACCGCACAGCGCATCATAATCAAACCATGCGACTCGACCGGCAAATGCGCGCGCTTTAATATCGCGATGATTGATGTGGATTGAATGACCTTGCGATGCACCCGCCAAATCATGAAAGATTGTTTTGAGCTTATCATCCGCAGCCGAATCATTCGGCGTGTGATAAACCGTCGCTTGCGTCAATGTCCTTTGGCGATAGTCAATACCGGCATCGACATTCAACACATCGGTAATGTGCTTGACCAACTCAATCGCTGGCAAAACACGATCGCGATGCAAACCGTTCGGATACAAATCATCGGGCTTATAATTTGACGTCATGATGAATCCAACACCGTGCTTGACCAAACCGTTGAGCAAACGATGCAAAATCATCGCATCCGCAATATCCGACACATGAAACTCATCAAAACAAATCAAACGATAACGTTCCGCGACCCTTTTCGCCACTTCGTC
>JBIKPB010000161.1:0-4326 GCA_044357705.1 Formosimonas sp.
AGAAGCGTGTGGTTTACGGCACTTGGCTTTTGCGGTGGATGATGTGGTTGCTTGTAAGGCGATGCTTGAAGCTCAAGGCGTGGCAGCCGAAGCGGTTCGGCTGGATGAGTTTACCGGTCGATTGTTTGTATTTTTTGCCGACCCGGATGGTTTGCCGTTGGAGTTGTATCAGGCTTGATTTGCACGTTGTGAATGGCTGAGTCCATGACGTTTACAACACAACATTAAAAACAATAAGGTGGTTTATCCACAGATTTAGGAGTCGCATGATGAAAAGTTGGACCACTGCCGCCATTCGTAAAATTGAGGCCGATTACAATCGCTCATCCGATACGCATCTCATTCCACTGAACATTCCATCCACACCTGATATACACCTGTATTTTAAGGATGAGTCCACTCATCCGACAGGTAGCCTTAAGCATCGTCTTGCTCGCTCGTTATTTTTGTACGGTTTGTGCAATGGCTGGATTACCGAACGCACGCCGATTATCGAAGCATCCAGCGGCAGTACTGCGGTTTCTGAAGCTTATTTTGCCCGTTTGCTGGGCTTGCGTTTTATTGCCGTGATGCCGAAGGGCACTTCTGCCGAAAAGGTTAAAGCGATTGAGTTTTATGGCGGTGAATGTCATTTCGTCGATGATACGGCGAAAATTTATGACGAAGCACATCGTTTGGCGCATGAGCTGAACGGTCATTATGTGGATCAATTCACTTATGCCGAACGTGCAACCGATTGGCGTGGCAACAACAATATTGCTGAAACGGTATTTGCCCAAATGACATTAGAACCCAACCCAGAGCCTGCTTGGATTGTTTGCGGTGCGGGTACGGGCGGTACCAGTGCCACTTTTGGTCGTTATGTGCGCTACCAGCACCACGCCACTCAAGTATGCGTGGTCGATCCTGAAAATTCGGTTTTTTACGATAGCTTTTACAGCGGTTCGCGTGAACATATTTGCGAGGGTGGCTCCGGTGTGGAGGGGATTGGTCGTCCGCGTGTTGAGCCTTCATTTGTACCGACCGTGATTGATCGGGCCATTCGGGTGCCTAATATTGCCAGTTATGCGGCACTGCATTTTTTAGAATCGGTTTTAGGGCGGCGTTGTGGCGGTTCGACGGGGACGAATCTATTTGGTGTATTTACCCTCATGAACGAAATGCAGCAGCGTGGTGAAAAAGCTTCAATCGTCACATTGATTTGCGATGATGGTAATCGTTACGCCAACACGTATTTTGATCAGGACTGGTTACATGCGCAGGGTTGCAATATTGCCCCGTGGGTTGCAGCGTATGAGCGATTTTTTGAGCAGGGTGAGTGGGTTCTGCCTGCATAGATGAATGTTGATCCATGTAGATGATTAAAGGGAGTCACCATGAAACTTAAACGAGTGTTGTTTTTATCATTGATGTCACTCATGGCGGTTGCCTGTGTGCAAACCAAGTCAACCGCTCAACCCGCTGAGGCGGGATGGATTGAGTGCAAAACACCACGCTCCGAAATGTGCACGATGGAATATCGCCCAGTCTGCGCTGTGAAGGATACCGGCATCCGTTGTGTGACCACACCTTGCCCGTCTGAAGAGCATAAAACTTACGGTAATGCCTGCTCGGCGTGTGCCGACCCCAAAGTGATGGGCTATCGTGTTAGTGAGTGCCCAACAGGGCAAAAATAAAGTACACTCACGCTTTTTGAACGGAAATAACATGCGCGTTGTCCAACATGTTGATGATTTACGCTCGCAAATGCACGGGCAAAACCGCGTCGCATTTGTCCCCACAATGGGCAATTTGCATGAAGGCCATTTGAGTCTGATGCGTTTGGCAGCCAAACACGGCGATCCTGTTTTGGCGAGTATTTTTGTCAATCGTTTGCAGTTCGGTCCGAACGAAGATTTTGACAAATATCCGCGTACATTTGAATCTGATTGCGCAAAACTTGAAAAAGAAAAAGTCTACGCATTGTTTGCACCGACTGAAAAGGACTTGTATCCTGAGCCGCAAATGTATCGTGTGCAACCACCAACCCAGTTGGGAGATATATTAGAAGGGGAGTTTCGATCTGGTTTCTTCCAAGGTGTGTGTACTGTGGTATTGAAGTTATTCAGTTGTGTGCAACCGCGTTATGCGGTATTCGGTAAAAAAGACTATCAGCAGTTGATGATTATTCGCTCGATGTGCCGCCAACTGGCATTACCCGTTGAAATCATTGCAGCCGAAACAGTGCGCGATGCAGATGGCTTGGCGTTGTCATCACGCAATCAATATTTGTCTGTAGAGGATCGCGCCGAAGCGCCCCGTTTATACCAAACATTACAATTTGTGCGTGAGCAAATCATTGCCGGTGCGACTGACTTTAAAGCCATCGAGCAAAGCGCGATGACGATTTTGAGTGAGAATGGTTGGAAACCGGATTATGTGGCGATTCGTCGGCAATCAGATTTGCTGGAGCCTGAAAATGGGGAAAATGTACCTTTGGTGATTTTGACGGCAGCACGATTAGGAACGACACGTTTAATTGATAACTTGGAGGTTTAATTTCAAGTTTCACAAAAAAACGGCTGATCTTTCAGCCGTTTTTTTGTTTGAAGTATAACGATCATGGTGCGTCAATTGTCGTATGTAGGTTAGGCGTGTTTTCTGCGTCAGAAAACGGCATCAATATCCAAAGCAAAATATAAACAATTGCAGCCGTGCCGAATGATAACAACACAGCGGAGGCAAAAATCAAACGCCAAACCCATGTAGGTAATGAGGTGTGTAATGCCAATCCACCGCAAACTCCACCCAACATAGAGTCTTTACGCGAACGTCCGATTTTGTGAATGAAAGTCATTGCTGAGTTGCTTGATTGAGGCGTTTTAGATGGCTCTGTGCTTAATAATTGTGCTTTCGCTTGATTAAACTCGGCTTCCGATAATGCGCCTGAATTACGTAAGGTCTGGAATTTTTGGATTTCGTCAACAAAAGTCATGGTGAACTCCTAAAAAATAATTCAAAAAAAGTGAAATGAGGCCTCATCAAGCGGATCAAGTTTGACCTGTTATCAGCATACTATTTATATGTGGAGTTGCGAGCGAATTGCAAGTTTTATTTTTTAACAGCAGGTAATTTGCAGTCAAGATTTTTTTCCACATAAGGACTGCGTGTGCTGTTCGGAACTTGCCAAACGGTGACACATTGTCCAATATCCAAATTATAAGGACTTTGTAATGTCATACGCTCTGTTTTGTCCAACATGATCCGGTATTGATAAAAAACATCTTCACGCACTGTGGTGCGAAAACTTGGGCTGTCAAAAAAAGGATCATAAGCCCAACCGCCGCGACGATAACCATGACCATGACCATGGCCAAACTGACCGTAACCAAAACCGCGATAAAAGACTGGGTTGTTTTCAACCACTCGGTTAATCACCGTTTCTTTTTGTAAAATTTTACCAACTTTAGGAATGGCATCAGGACTGATGGTTCCGATACCGAAGCTGGCACAGCCGCTCAATGTAAGTGTGGCCAATATGGGCAATATTTTTTTCATGGTATGCTCCTTTGATTATTTTGAAGTCATGCTGTTATGAGTTTTATTGGCGAGGCGGCAAATAACATGCTGGATTGGCTTCGATTTTTGGATAGTTGCGATCATTGGCTAATTTCAAAACGGTCAAACATGAGCCAACCGCAACGTCTTGTGTGCTTTGCATGACCAGCGACTCATTTGCATCCATCTTGATTCGATATTGATAAATCGTTTCGGTGGTTGTGCGCTGGCCCAAACCCAATAATTGTCCCAAACCTAAACTTAAACCCCAGCCTATATGGCCGCCACCTCCTAAGCCGACACCGATGTCGATCGGGCTGCCCCGATGCGTGGTCTGGCTGATAATGGTTTCTTTCTGAGTTACGGTGCCGAGTTGGGCCGATGCTTGCGGTGAATTGCTTTGTGTTGTACTGCATGCAGTAAAAGCCAAAGAGACAAAAATGAGGGTGAGCTTTTTCATGAGTTTGATAACCTTCTTTTATTTGATGCGTCTTGCGTCATTGATACGTGGTTGCCAGTAAGGATTGGTTAGGCTGTCGACTCGAACCACGCTGCCACTGGACGGTGCGTGAACAAAAAATGTATCACCTAAATAAATACCCGCATGCGAGTTTGGTTGACGGGTGGTATTAAAAAAGACCAAATCACCTGCTTTTAATTCGTTGGCATTAATGCGTTGGCCAAATTCGCTTTGTTGAGCGGTTACACGTGGCATATTGATATTGAGGGCTCTTTTTGCACTGTACTGAATCAAACCGGAGCAATCAAACCCCTCTTCAGGAGAGGAGC
>JBIKPB010000015.1:0-14824 GCA_044357705.1 Formosimonas sp.
ACGCCTTTTCGGCGCAAAAAGCGCAAAGCTTGACCCAGCTCGTAGTGATAGCGTGGCTCACGACTCATCGCGATTGAGAGCTGAAAAACCGGCACGTCGGCATCGGGAAACATCGGCTTGATTACCGTCCACGCACCGTGATCCAAACCATGCGATTCGTGAACGCCGACCGGCGTGGCGGTTTGCGTATTTAAGCGTTGCGCGATGTCGTGCGCCAATTCGGGCGCGCCGTTGACAGAATAAGTTTGCTGATACATCACTGGCGGGAAATTATAAAAATCATAAATCACCTCTGGATGAGTGGCAGCGCTGACCAAAGTGTCGTTGCCGGTTGTCCAATGCGCACTGATGCAAAGAATCGCGGTCGGCTTACCGAGCTGTTGTCCCAAGTTGACCCAGCTGTCGTAATAAGGATTGTTGGGGCTATTTTTAAATCGCTCTAACAAATGATTGAGTGTCATTTTTAACTCGCTTTCAATAAACTTATGCACTCATTATAAATTTACCACATGCGCTTGAACATCCACGTTGTTGAGAAGGTCTTTTGCAAATCGTCTCATTTGCCCTAATTTGCGCCCAAGCGCGTGCATAACCATTTATTTTTTAGGGCTTTGCGATTACAATGGCGGTTATTCATGAATCCGTACAGGACGCACCAAATGAGTCACTACCACAGTCACAACGAATCCGAACAACTCACACAAAAAAGCGCATTGACCATTGCAGGCGTTGCATGTGCTTTTGCCACTGGTCCATTGGTCATGTTGTATTTATTGGCACAGGCGATCAATCCGTCATCTGCACAAACGACGGGTGACATGAGCGCCAACGCCATTGCCGATCGCTTGCGTCCGGTCGCGCAATTTGAACTGATTCCTGCAGTTAAGGGGCCACAGACCGGCGAACAGGTTTATGAAAGTTTGTGTACCAGCTGCCATACTGCGGGCACCAACGGCGCACCCAAAACCGGCAGCGGCGACTGGGCACCGCGTATTGCTAAGGGCTTTGATATTTTGTTCAAGCATGCAACCGAAGGTTTTAACCAAATGCCGGCACGGGGCGGTAATCCTAAGCTGAGTGATCTTGAAATTAAACGTGCGATTGTCTACATGACGGGCAAATCAGGTGGAAGCTTCCCTGAACCAGTTGATGAAAATGCGGCTGCAGACGGTGCAACAACACCGGCTACATCTTCGGACGCGGCTAAAAAATAAACACCGACGCCTTCCTGACGTACAGCAGGCGTTATTTTAGATAAAACGTCTAGATGAAACACATTTCTCTCCAAAACACGCACTGGGCGTACAGCACATTGTGGCTTTGTGCCATGATTTGGGGCGGCACTTTCGTCTTTCAAAAGCTCGCCGTCCCATCGGTTGACCCACTGCTGTTCAATGCCTTGCGCTCTGCTTTAAGCGCCGTTACTTTATTTCCCTTTTTAATCATTGCCAGTGTCCAGGACGACACGGATTTCGATTTTATCCGCTTGCAAGAGCTGAAAATCGGTCTTATCTTAGGCAGCGTGCTGTGTCTTGCATTGGGTTTTCAACAAATCGGTATTACCACCACGACCGCCTCTAAAGCCGCTCTGATTACCGGTTTGTACGTCTTGTTGGTGCCACTCGTCATGAAGGTCATTTTTGCAGATCGGCTTTCGGTATGGCAAATCGGTGTGATGTTGATTGGCGCGATTGGCTTGTATTTTTTAATCACGCATGCTGACGGATGGCGAATCAATCATGGTGATTTGTGGGTTCTGTGCGGTACGGTAATGTGGGCATTGCATGTCAGCATTTTAGGTCGCTCAATTTCGCAAGTACGGATCTTACCGATTGCGATTGTACAAATGCTGACGTGTGCCTTGCTCAGTGCAGCATCCTCTTTCACCTTGCAAGAATCTGCCTCCTGGCAAAATATTTTTGCTGCCATACCGTCGTTGATTTACACAGGTTTACTTTCAGGCTGCATCGCGTTTACGCTGCAAGTTTACGGGCAAAGCCGAGTATCGGCCTCAGTTGCGGCGATCATCTTGAGTTTTGAAGCGGTCTTCGGTGTTTGGGCTGGCTGGTATTTCCTCAAAGAACAGTTCGATCTGCGCAGCATCATTGGTGCCGGTTTTATCATTGTGGCGATCACGCTTTTAGAGACGCTCAACCATCGGCGCTCACGTGAAGTGGCTCAATGAACTGCTGATCAGCGTGCATTTTTTGGTCATGAAACCGACCCAGTTTTTTGTCACAATCTACGTATAAACCACAGTTTTCTTGACATGCACGAAGGATCGGTGTACATTAATACCTAGGCGCAAGCCTCCTCTGCTTTTCCTCCCTAAGCAGAGTGGTCGCTTCATAGCGGCGTTGAGCTCCGAGTTTACTCGGGGCTTTTTTTCGTCTGATACTTACCGTTGTGTTTTGATGATTGTTATTTTTTCGCTTCGATACTTTTATAGTTTGACAAACTTCGAAACGTTGTCGTAAACTCATGTCCATCTCAAAACAATCCCAACTGACATGTTATCCGAAATCCCACCAACACCACCACTCGAACTATCGCAAACGCTTGATTTCAAGCAGTTGGTCCGCCAAATGAAGGCACTCTCCAATGAGTATCGTCTGAAGATGTACCTCAAAATCCTTGAACACGAGCAAACCACGATCGAGACGCATAAAGAATGCACATGCTTGATCAGCGACATTGCGGCGAAATTCAAACTCGGCGCACCGACGATTTCCCATCACATTAAAACGCTCGAATCAGCCGGTCTGATCGAGGTCGAAAAACACGGCAAATTCATCAGTGCGCGCATCAATCAAGATGCGCATCAATTGGCGATGCGGGCATTTCACGTGCGTCCTTTGGATGACCCCAAATAATTTATCTTTTTTAACCGTTTTTGCGAGTAATCATGACTCCATCTATCCCACGTTTTGTGCGTTTAAGTATTTTAAGTTCCGCAGTTTTATTCTCAAGCGGTTGCGCACTGATCACCGCTAAGCATGAACCCCTGCAACAAGTAACATTGACACAGCTCGACTTACCTGAGGCCAGCCAAGCCGCATTGGCCAATTGGCCGCAACACGGTTGGTGGCGTGCTTACAACGATGCACAACTCAACGACTTGATCGATCATGCATTCAAAGGCTCACCGAGTTTGCAAGTGCTCGCCACTCGTGTTAATTCAGCCAGCGTAACCGCCGATGGTGCGAAAAAACTTATGTATCCAACCGGCGGAATCAAAGTCGCAATCACCGGGCAGGATTACCAAGAAAACTACATTTACCCCATGGGTTTGGCCGGTGAGTGGAAGGAGTCCGGCTTGATCGCTGCGTCCCTCAACTGGGATTTGGATCTTTGGGGTCGCAAGCGCGCGCAGTACCGCGCTGCACTCGGGCAGGCCGCAGCCGCTCAATTTGAATACGAAGCCGCACGCGACGCCATCGCCGGCAATATCGTTGGCTTACATGCACAAATCTCGGCTTTAGCGACACGCTTGGATTTAATCAACGCGCAAATCGGCGTGATGACGCAAGCCAAACAACGTTGGCTGGAACGTGAAAAAGCCGGTTTACAACCGGTACAAAACAGCCTGCAGATGGACATCGTACTGGCGCAACTGGAACAACTCAAGGCAACGTTCACCACGCAACGCGAGATTTTGCGCGCGCAATTGGCGAATTTGGTCGGCACGACTCCCGCACAACTCCCTCTGATTCACGCCCAAACCCACTGGATGGCACTGCGTTTGCCAAACGAAATCCCCGCGAGCATTCTCGCCAATCGTCCCGATATCGCCGCAGCCAAGCATTACATTGTTGCCGCAACGGAAACGGTTAAATCCGCCAAAGCCGAGTTCTACCCCAACATCAATTTGAACTTGGGTATTGGCTTGCAGGCGATCGGCTTGAATAATGTCCTCAAAGCAGGCAGTCGTTACGACATCGTTGAACCGGCGTTGACACTGCCGATTTTCAGTGCCGTAGGCTTAAATGCAAATTTGCGCATCAAACAGGTACAACTTGATTCTGCCATTGCCAATTACAACGAAACGGTTTACAAAGCCATCAACGATGCGGCCGAACAACTGGCCAGCTATCGCAACAGCGGCTCGCAAATTGTGCAACAACAGCGTTTGGTCGATGACAATGCCAAACTCACCAGCCTTGCCCAAGCCCGTTTTGCCCAAGGCATTACGCCCCAAATGGAAAGCCTGATGGCACGCAGCAGCGCATTGCGCGAGCAAGATGCATTACAAGCTGCATATGCCGCGCGACGCATACAAGAGGCTCGTTTGGCAGTCAGCCTCGGCAGCGGCTTGCTCGAAGCGAATAAGCCCACGAATTAAAAGCTAAAACCAATTTAAGATTCATAACAACTCTCTATCCAATAAGCACATACGTATAAGGTCCATCATGAGCACAGAAAATCAAACTCCAGAAACCGAATCGACAGCCACACCGATCGCCCCCACATCAGAACCTAGCCTAACCCCTGAGCAAGAAACAGCTAACAGCCGTGCGCGTAAAAAGCGCATGATTTTGGTCGGCGGCGGTTTTGCCCTGATTGGTGCCGCATGGTTGGCGTATTACTTATTGGTCGGTCGCTATTACGAAGAAACCGACAATGCTTACGTTGGCGGCAGCATCGTGGCGGTCAATGCTCAAACCCAAGGAACGGTCGAAGCGATTTTGGCGGAAGAGAATCAAGAAGTGAAAGCCGGTCAATCGTTGGTCAAGCTCAATGCGACCGACGCTGCCGTCGCGTTGTCGCAAGCTTCGGCGCAATTGGCGGAAACCACGCGTCAGATTCAGCAAGCCTTTAATAACACAAGCGTCGCCAATGCGCAGCTCAAACAAGCCCAAGTCGCGGTTAAAACCGCACAAGATGCGGTCAATCGTCGCGCACCATTGGTCGGAACCGGTGCGGTGAGTAAAGAAGAGTTTGCTTCAGCCAAAGATACCTTGGCGCGTGCGCAAGCTGCATTGCAAGTGGCCTCGTCACAAAGCAGCACCGCGATTGCTCAAGTTTCAGGTACGGATGTATCGCATCATCCAAGTGTTGAGCGTGCCAAAGCGGCATTCCGTGCCGCCTACATCAATCAAAAACGCTTGGCGATTCTCGCGCCGATGGACGGCATCATCGCCAAACGTTTTGTGCAAGTCGGTCAATCAGTCTCTCCAAACGTGCCGCTGATGAACATTGTTGCCGCCAATCAAGTGTGGGTCGATGCGAACTTTAAAGAAACCCAATTGGCCAATCTACGCGTCGGCCAACCGGTCGAAATTCGTGCCGATGTGTATGGCAGCAGTGCCGACTTTAAAGGCAAAGTTCAAGGTATTGCAATCGGTACCGGTTCTGCATTCAGCGTATTACCCGCACAAAATGCGACTGGCAACTGGATCAAGATCGTGCAACGGGTACCGGTGCGTATCGTCTTGGACGATCCTGAGCAGTTGAAAAAAGCCCCTTTGCGCGTCGGCATGTCCATCGCTGCGACGGTCGATACACATCAACGCGATTTGCCTTTAATCGGTGCCGTCACGGGTGACGCGGCACCGGCCAACTTGAGTACGACGGTTTATGAACAAGACGAAAAAGACGCCGACGATGCGGCAATGGCCATCATCAACAAGAATCAACGTTAAAACGCTCACAAGGGAATAAACATGCAAGCCGTTTTACTCACCCAATATGGTTCAAACAATGAGGTTTTGCGGTTGAGCGAAGTCGCGATACCGGTTTGAATATGGTGTGAAATATCACTATTTCTTCATGCAGGCTAATGGTAAACAATTGGCACACATTGGAGAATTAACGATACAAGGTTTGCTCAAGCCTCAAGTCGATCAAGTGTTTGCCCTCCCACAATATAAAGCTGCATTTGATGCGATTGAATCAGGCCGAGCACGCGGCAAAATCGTGGTGACGATTTAATTTTACAATCCGTGGAAGCTCAGCCTTATGGCGATTGCTTCTGCATTAGCGATAAAGAATACTTTATGAGCACCGCTCAAACTCTTGACAATCCTGCCCACAGTGAGCCGCTGCCCACAGCCACCAAAGCCCTTGAGCCACTGAAAGGCGGCGCACTGGTCATGCTGACGGTGGCCACGGCACTGGCGACATTTATGGAGGTGCTCGACACCACCATTGCTAACGTTTCTGTTCCGACCATTGCCGGCACGATGGGCGTTTCGGCCAATGAAGGCACATCGATCATCAGCTCGTACTCACTGGCGGCGGCGATTGCCGTACCACTCACCGGTTGGTTGTCTCGCCGCATTGGTGAAGTGCGCTTAATCATGCTGTCGGTCACGCTGTTTACCATTTTTTCTGTATTGTGCGGCTTAGCAACGAACTACAACATGCTGGTATTTTTTCGACTGATGCA
Organism: Formosimonas sp.; assembly: GCA_044357705.1. GTDB lineage: Bacteria > Pseudomonadota > Gammaproteobacteria > Burkholderiales > Burkholderiaceae > Hydromonas. Next base: position 6,389 of record JBIKPB010000015.1, read on the forward strand.
AGGCTTGGTTTCGGGCCCGATGGTACCGCTCGGTCAATCGATTATGATGAATGCCTATCCACCCGCCAAACGCGGAATGGCGATGGCATTTTGGGCCATGACGGTGGTGATTGCGCCCGTAATCGGTCCACTGCTGGGCGGCTACATTACCGAAAACTATTCATGGCCGTGGATTTTTTACATCAATGTGCCCATCGGTATTTTTTGCGTGTACAGCATCGGCACTTTGCTAAAGGGTCGTGAATCCAGCATTTCTAAAGAACCGATTGATGTGATAGGCTTGGTTCTTTTGGTCATTGGGGTTGGCTCATTGCAATACATGCTGGAGCACGCCAACAATCTCGGCTGGTTTGAGTCAACCGAAGTGATAACCCTGACCGTGATGGCAGTGGTCGGTTTGACCTTCCTCGTGATTTGGGAGTGGTATGACAAACACCCTGTGGTCGATTTGCAACTCGTACGCAACCGCAACTTTACTGTGGGCACGTTGTTACAAACCGTCGGCTTTACGATTTTCTTTGGTAACGTAGTCGTAATTCCACTTTGGTTGCAAACCGTGATGGGCTACGATGCGCTGCACTCTGGTTTGGCCACTTCCCCCGTTGCTTTGTTTGCTATCTTTTTCTCACCGGTGATCGGCATGAACATGCACCGCGTTGATTTGCGTTGGTTGATTTTTACGGGCTTCGGTTTATTCGCTTTTGGTGCATGGTATTCAAGTGGTCTGTCACCCCAATCAACCATCGGTGAAGTCATGCTGGGACGATTCTTGTTCGGGCTGGGTATTCCGTTCTTTTTTATTCCCCTATCCAGTTTGATGATGCAGGGGCTGAACGGTCGAGAGTTGGTTTCTGCCGCAGGCTTGTCGAATTTTTTACGTACGCTGGGTGGCGCGATTGGCACTGCGGTTTTCGTCACACTGTGGTCGCGTCGCATCAGCTTTCACCACGCCCGTCTCGGCGAGGACTTACATCCCGGCAATCCGATGTACGATCAATTCATGGCTCAATTGGCCAACGGTGGCATGCCATCGGGTGCGCGCTACGCGACACTGGACGGTCTGATCAGCCAACAAGCAGCCACCATGGCAACCTTGGATGTGTTGTATCTGTCTGCCGGTCTGTTTGTCGTGATGATGTTCTGCGTGTTTTTTGCCAAGCCAGTGAAAGGTGCGGCAGCAACCGCCGGTCACTGACCTGCACATCATCAAACGCCAATTGCACCGCAGTTGGCGTTTTTTGTACTCACATGCTTTTATCGTGCACAAAATGCGGCATTGCGGCATGATTTTGCCTTGACAGTCGCCCGACAATTATCTTACCATCGTCCAAAATGGACTTAAAAGTACGTTTTGGGGTGGTGGATCGCATGATGTGACTAATCTGACCACACTTATTAATTAAAAAATGCGCCGTTGTTACCCCGCGTGACACCATTCAACGCAATACAAAACGCCGTAAACCATGCGTGATGTACTTTTCCTTTTTGGAGACAAGACATGAGTCAATCTTTAATGGATCGCTTGATGCGAACCAAATCCGCAGATTCCGAAGTCGGCGACGGATACGGAGGCCACGGCAACGGTGAATTAAGCCGCAGCCTTGGCCTTTTTTCTTTGGTGATGCTCGGTGTCGGTGCCACCATCGGCACCGGGATTTTCTTTGCAATGGGTGAAGCTGTACCCAAAGCAGGGCCCGCCGTAGTTTACTCATTCATGATTGCCGGTCTGGCTGCGGCACTCACTGCATTGTGTTATGCCGAGTTAGCATCGAGCATTCCAGCATCAGGTTCCGCGTATTCGTATACGTATGTGACAATTGGCGAATTTTTGGCTTATATCGTCGGTGCGTGTCTGCTGCTTGAGTATGCGCTGGCAGCCAGCGCAACCTCGATCGGCTGGTCGGAGTATTTGAATAATCTGCTGAGCCATTTCGGCATGTCCATACCGGAGCAGTTGCGCTCTCCGCTCATCGTGAAAACCGAAAGGAACGGTGTTGAAATGAACTGGGGGCATTTTAATTTGCCGCCGATTATTTTAGTTTGTATGTGCTGTGTTTTACTGTTGCGCGGCTCGAAAGAATCCGCCACCGTCAACGCCATCATGGTGTTGATTAAAATCGGTATTTTGGTGTTTTTCGCAGCGGTCGCATTTACAGCCTTTAATGTCGAGCACTTCACCCCATTCAATCCTTACGGCATGGTGAGCAGCATTCCGGCCAGTGATGGCGGAATGAAAGAGGTCGGTATTTTAGCGGCAGCGGGAACCATCTTTTTCTCATTCATCGGTTTAGATACGGTCGCGACCGCCGGTGCTGAAGTTAAGAATCCCAAACGCAATGTGCCGCTGGGCATCATTTTGTCACTCCTGATTGTGGTGGCTGCTTACATTGCCGTGGCCGTCGCAGCCATGGGGGCGCAACCTGCGTCTGAATTTGACGGTCAAGAAGCTGGCTTGGCAGCGATTTTAGAAAAAGTCGTCGGTGCGTCATGGCCAGGGACGTTGTTGTCCATCGGTGCCGTGATTTCGGTTTTTTCGGTCACTCTGGTGGTTATTTATGGACAAACACGTATTTTGTTTGCCATTGCCCGCGACGGTTTGATTCCAAGCAGCTTTAAAAAAGTCAACCCCAAAACTCTGGTACCCGTCAACAACACTTTGATTGTGTGCTTGCTGGTCGGTTTGGTCGGCGGCTTTGTTGATTCAAACTTCCTGTGGGATATGGTCAGCATGGGTACTTTGGTCGCCTTTTCTCTGGTATCAATTGGCGTCACGATTATGCGTTACAAAGCGCCCGACTTGGAACGCGGCTTTAAATTGCCATTTGGCCCCTGGGTCATTCCGATGTTGAGCGTAGCGGCTTGCGCATGGATTATGTACGGCTTGGGTCTCGAAACCTATATCGTGTTTGCGGTCTGGATTGGTTTGGCAGTGTTGGGCTATTTCTTGTATGGCATCCATCACTCCAACCTCGCCAAAAAAGGAAACTGACATGAAAACCTGTCTCGTTGGTTACACGCCCGATCACGCAGGGCAAGAGGCACTCGCCTTGGCACGTGTAATGACTGCTACCAGCGGTAGCACCTTGGTGGTGTGCTCGGTGGTCCCTGAAGTCTGGGGACACCCTTCGCTCACGGCGGTCGATAAAGAATACGGTGATTTTCTAGCCGAACATTCGCAAAAAGCTCTGGATCAAGCGCGCAGTCAACTGGCTGATGCTGCCAACGTTCGCTACATCAAGTATTCAGCAACTTCTGCCACCGTCGGCTTGACCGAAGCGGCCAAACAAGAGCACGCAGACCTCATCGTACTGGGTTCATCACGCGATGGCACCTCGGGACGCTTGTCGATGGGCAGTGTTGCCAGTGAAATCATGCATCTTTCCGAAGTACCGGTTGCTGTATCGCCGCGCGACTATCGGGCCAAAAAGGATGTGCATTTACCGCGCTTGACGTGCGCCTACTCCGGCTCAGAAGAAGCCAGCGGCACGGTTTTGGAAGCACTGGGCTGGGCCACCGCTTTGGGCGTGCCCTTGCGTTTGGTCAGCTTCGCCGTGCGCGATCGTCAAATGTATCCCTCACTGGTCGGCTATCAGGCCGAAAAAGGCGTGCAAGCGGCGTGGCGTGAGCAAGCCCAAGCATCTTTAGAACGGGTCTGCAAACAACTGGCCGGACACGTACCGCCCATCGAAACAGCAGTGGCGGAAGGTGAAACATGGGCAGATGCGTTGAACCATATCGAATGGGAGGCCGGTGAGGTTTTGGCTTTGGGTTCAAGTCGCATGGGTGTTTTGCAGCGGGTATTTTTGGGCTCGAATGCCAACAAAATCATGAAAGCCTCACCCGTCCCCGTCATGGTATTACCTAGAATCACCTGATACATGCATGACGCAATTGTCTTGACAATGACCAGCAGTTTTACTAACATAGTCCAAAATAGACTTAACTGTACAAAACGCAAGGAAAGATCATGAAGGACTCAGCATTCAACCAGCCGCTCGGCGGCAACGACATGCCCCGTGCAGGCGGTATCGCAACCATGATGCGTTTGCCGATGGCCACGGTAGCAGACAAGATTGATGTCGGTTTCATCGGCGTTCCATTTGACATCGGCACTTCCAATCGCGTGGGTGCCCGTTATGGCCCGCGTCAAATTCGCGCCGAATCGTCGCTATTGCGCCCGTTCAACATGTCGACTGGTGCTGCGCCGTTTGAATCGCTACAAGTCGCTGATTTGGGCGACTGTGCGATCAATACATTCAACCTGCTCGACTCGATCCGCATCATTGAAGAGTACTACGACAAGGTTGTGCAAGCCAACATCAAACCGTTGACGATGGGCGGCGATCACACGATTGTCTTGCCGATTTTACGGGCGCTGCGCAAAAAATTCGATCAGCCAATCGGCATTGTTCACGTCGATGCGCACGCTGATGTGAACGACGAAATGTTTGGTGAAAAAATCGCGCACGGTACGCCATTTCGCCGTGCCATCGAAGAAGGTCTGATCGATCCGAAACGCATGGTACAAATCGGTTTGCGCGGTACGGGCTACTCGCCCGAAGACTTCAATTGGTGTCGCAACCAAGGCATTCGCGTCGTTCCTGCCGAAGAATGCTGGCACAAATCACTGGATCCGCTGATGGCGGAAGTACGGACCAAAGTCGGCGGCGGTCCAGTCTATATTTCATTCGACATTGATGGGCTTGATCCATCATTCGCACCCGGTACCGGTACGCCTGAAGTCGGCGGCTTGACTGTGATGCAAGGGTTGGAAATCATCCGTGGCTGCCGCGGGCTGGATATTGTCGGGGGTGATTTGGTCGAAGTTTCACCACCCTACGACACCACGGGCAACACCTCATTGGTTGGTGCAAATATGTTGTTTGAGATTTTGTGTGTGCTGCCTGGTGTGAAATACAGCACTTAATCAAAAAAAGTGAAACCCTACTTTTTTTTGGGCGAATTAGAAATTAATCGTGAGAAACCCACGATTAATTTAGAAAAATCTTAGAAATGAAGGATACGCAATGCTGACTTGCGGCGAATATTTAGTTCAATTACTCGAAGCCTACGGCGTGGATACTGTTTTCGGCATTCCGGGCGTGCACACGGTTGAATTGTATCGTGGCTTGCCGAAAACTCAAATTCGCCACATCACGCCGCGCCACGAGCAAGGTGCCGGCTTCATGGCCGATGGTTACTCACGCGTCAATCCGGGCAAAATCGCACCGTGCTTCATCATCACCGGCCCCGGCATGACCAACATCACCACCGCAATGGGGCAGGCGTATGCTGACTCAATCCCGATGCTGGTGATCTCATCTGTGAATGGTCGTCACGAATTGGCGCACGGCGACGGGCGTTTGCATGAGTTGCCCAATCAACAGCAATTGGTCAAAGGCGTTGCGGCGTTCAGTCATACCGTATTGCGTGCGGACGAATTAAACGACGTGATCGCGCGTGCATTTGCCGTATTTAACTCTGCGCGTCCGCGCCCCGTGCACATCGAATTACCGCTCGACATCATCACCGCTTCGGCCGATCACCTAAAATTACCAAAGGTCGTTAAAAGTTCGCGCCCCGCCGCTGCAGCCAATGCCATCGCGCAAGCCGCAACTTTGCTTAAATCCGCGAAAAACCCGCTTATCATCTTCGGTGGCGGAGCCGCCGATGCAGCAACCGAGGCACGCGCCGTGGTCGAATCAATCGGCGCGATTGCAGTGACCACGATCAACGGCAAAGGCATTTTGCCGCCCGCGCATCCATTGTCACTTGGCAGCACATTGTCGCAACCACCGGTTTTAGAGTTATTGACGCACGCCGATGTCGTACTCGCAGTCGGTACGGAGTTGGGCGAAACCGATACGTTGTTGTTTGACGCCAAACCAACACTCAACGGTCAACTGATCCGCATCGACATTGATCCGGAACAGCTGTACCGTAATGCCGCCCCAACCATCGCCATCGTTGCCGACTCAAAACTCGCCCTCGCCGCATTGGCCGAAGCAGTCAAAGATGACACGCCACTCGACAACGCGGCAAAAGTTACAGCTTTGCGTACAGAATTACAAGCGTTGATTAACCCGACGCAAAACGTACATCAACGCGTGATCGAAGCAATCCGCAGCGTCGCCGCCGACACGATCATCATCGGCGATCAAAACCAACCCGTATACAGCGGCAACCTGACGGACGAGCCAACAACGACGCGGGCGTGGTACAACTCATCGACCGGCTACGGCACACTCGGCTACGCATTGCCGGCTGCATTCGGGGCGAAAATCGGCCAGCCGAATCGTCCGGTTGTCGGCTTGATCGGTGATGGCGGCCTGCAATTCACGCTGCCCGAATTCGCCACTGCGGTTGAAATCGGCTTGAACGTGCCGATCGTCGTGTGGAACAATCAATGCTACGGCGAAATCAAAAAATACATGACCGATCGCAACATCACAACGATCGGTGTGGATATTTATACGCCTGATTTATTGATGATTGCACGCGGTTACGGTTGCCATGCCGAACGTGCACATTCTCTTGAGCATTTAAAAGAGTTGATTGCCGCCGCACACGTCGCCAATCGACCAACCGTGATTGAGATCAACGAAACCGAAGCACTGACTTGGTAATCTTTAAAAGAGCACTCTAATGAATTCATTATTACAGCGTGACAATAGCTTATTCATCAACGGTCAATTCACGCAAGGTCACGGTGAACCGTGCACTGCATTTGATCCCTCCACCCGCCAACCGCTCGCGACATTGGCGACAGCGAACGAGCAAGAAACACGTGATGCGATTGTTCATGCCGTTGTGGCTTTTCCTGCTTGGCGCGATTTGGGCGGTATTGCCCGTGCCACTTTTTTACGCAAAATTGCCGCAGGTTTACGTGTGCGTGAAGACGTGTTGATCGAAGTACAAATGCGCAATAACGGCAAACCTAGATTTGAAGCACAAATTGATGTCGGCGATGCGATCGCAACGTTTGAATACTACGCCGACATGGCAGAAAATTTAGAGCGCAAACAAAACACGCCGGTTAATCTACCGGACGAACATTACAGCGGGCGAACACGCTTTGAAGCGGTCGGTGCAGTCGGCATGATCGTACCGTGGAATTTCCCTCTGGTGACCAGCGCATGGAAAATCGCACCTGCACTTGCGGCAGGTTGTACCATCGTCATTAAAACTTCCGAGTACACACCACTGGCTGAATTGGTCTACGGTGATATTGCTACTGAAATCGGTTTGCCGGCGGGCGTTTTGAATATTTTGACCGGCGCAGCGGTGACCGGCATGGCACTAACTTCGGATCCGCGTTTGGCGAAATTGTCTTTTACGGGCTCTAACGCCATCGGTTCACGCGTCATGCAAGCCGCTTCGGCACGCTGCCAACCGGTGTCGCTCGAGTTAGGGGGTAAATCGCCGATCGTGGTCTTTGAAGATGCACCAATTGAGTCGGCAGTCGAACAAATCGTCGCCGGTATTTTCTTCAACTGCGGTCAAATGTGTTCGGCCACTTCACGCCTGATTTTGTCCCGTCAATTGCGCGATACTTTGATACCGGCATTGATTGAACGTTGCAAAAATCTCAAGTTCGGCTCACCTTTTAATGACGTCGAAATGGGTCCATTGAGCAATTTGCCGCAGTTCACCAAAATCAAAGGTGTTTTTGAGCAAGCGAAAAAAGATGGCTTGAATTGTCTGGTCGGTGGTGAAATCGATGGCGAAGCAACCGGCTGGTTCGTACCACCCACGATTTACGACGACATTCCACTCGACCATGCATTTTGGCGCGAAGAACTGTTCGGTCCGATTTTGGTGGTGACTTATTTCGATACCGATGAAGAAGCAATTGCATTGGCGAACGACAGTGATTTCGGTTTGGTCGCCACCGTCGTCTCGCCTGATTTAGAACGCGCCGGACGTGCTGCAGATCAAATCATGTCCGGTCATATTTGGATCAACTCACCACAAGTGATTTTTCCACAAACGTTGTGGGGTGGCTTTAAAGGCAGTGGCATCGGTCGTGAATTGGGGCCTTGGGGTTTGTCAGCTTACCTCGGTGTCAAACATGTAAGTACGGCACACGCCTAAACCCGAATGATTTTAGCAATGACAAATGATATGAAAGTTCAACCATGAAAGTCATCGTACTCGGCGCTGGCGTCGTCGGTGTAACTACCGCTTATCATCTGGCACAAGCCGGTTGTGAAGTGACCGTGATCGACCGTCAAGCCGCCGCAGCGTCGGAAACCAGCTACGGCAACGCCGGCTTGATCACACCCGGTGATTCATTCGCTTGGGCATCGCCGGCTGCACTCAAAACATTTGTCACGTCGCTATACAAGCCCGATATGGGGATCAAGGTTAAGCTCAACCTTGATCCCCGCTTCATCCAATGGACGTTAAAATTTGTTGGTCAATGCACCAATGCCA
>JBIKPB010000162.1:0-4313 GCA_044357705.1 Formosimonas sp.
CAGGTGAATGAAGGCATTGAGACCATCAAAAAGCTGGGCTTAAAAAACGTCGAACTCAAACACATGAGCATTGCCGACATCACTCCTGAACTGGGGTTGTTCGACTACATCATTTGTCATGGCGTAGACAGCTGGATTCCAAAAGAAGTACAAGATGCCATTCTCAGAGTATGTAACGAAAACTTGGTTAAAAATGGCGTCGCTTATGTCAGCTATAACGTTTACCCTGGCTGGAAAACACATGAAATCGCACGCGATGCCATGCTCTTCCACACCCGAAACATCAGCAACCCCACCGAACAAGTCGCCCATGGCCGCGGCATGATTCAATACATGCATGAGATGAGTGCAGAGGGCAGCATGTTCCGCCAAATCATGAACCACGAGTCTGCCCTCATTCAAAATGCAGCCCCTTACTATATTTCACACGAGTTTTTTGAAACACATAACGCACCCTGCTACTTCAATGAATTTAACAGTCATGCCGAAGCACACGGTTTGACCTATTTAGGCGATACTCATATTGGCAGTATGTTTGTCGAAACATTAGGCGATGAGCACAGACAACGCCTCATCAACGTCAGCGAAGGTCAACAGGTCGTACTGGAGCAATATTTAGACTTTATTTCAAACCGAACCTTTAGACAAACACTTTTGGTCAAAAAAGAAATGGGGCAGTCGATCCAACGCACGATTAATAAAGAGCACCTCAAAAAGTTGAGCTATCAATGCCAAGCCAATCGCATTGAAAACACACCTGACTTACCCGCCACAGCACACAAATACGAAACACCGCAAAAGCGCCATGCCATTGTCTACTCAGCAACACAAAAGTCGGCTTTACAAATTCTGAGCGCACATTACCCGAACCCGCTCAGCTACGATACGCTCAAATCAGAAATAAAAGCACAGACTAACAATGACTTTATTGAGGATGAACTGTTAAACATGCTTGAGCGACTGCTCATTGTCGCCTTCATCTCGCCATGGAACAGCACTTTTTCAACCCAATATCTGGGCTTGTCAGCACCAACTCCGACCCATCCATACATCGATCAAAAAGTCAGACAACATGCGCTTGCCACAGGTCATTTGACCGCTCACATGCACTCGCATACACCGCTCAATCCGGTTCTCAATCTCCTGCTACCGCTCTTAGATGGCAAACACAACATTGACCAACTGGTTGACGCCTTAGCAACTGCCGCGCAAAGCAATCAAATCAACTTCCAACGTCAAAGTACACAAGAAATCATCACCGACCCTACTGAGATTCAGACAGAAGCACGCAGTCATACTCAAAATCATATTGAGCGACTCAAAAATCTTGGCTATTTAGTTCAATAAACAAAGTGCCCGCTATCATAACGGGCACTTTGAAATCACGCGGGTGTAGTTCAATGGCAGAACGGCAGCTTCCCAAGCTTCATACGAGGGTTCGATTCCCTTCACCCGCTCCAGCCATACCTTATCAAACAATACTGAAGCATGCCGAGAGTTATCATAAAGCATCAAAAACCCGCTTAATCAAGCGGGTTTTATATACTTTAAACATTGCCAAAGTTAGCCAATAATTACCAAAATATATCAAAGCGCTTTGTTGCTTGCCAATCGATTAATGGTATTCATATAGGGTATCTTAAAAAATTTTCAGTATGATCTCTTCAAAGTCAATTGATCCAGCCGCCCTACTCAAAAAACCAGTAGGGTCGGACTGAACGATAGACGTTTATTTATCACCGTTGATTGAAATTTCAATGCGACGATTCGGTGCCAAACACGCAATGACCGATGGGTTGGCAACACCTTGACAAAACACAATCGGCTTGCCTGCACCCATACCACTGGTTTGAATCAAACGCCCATCAATGCCTTGATCCACCATATATTGTTTCACCGTATTCGCACGTGCCACCGACAAAGCCATATTGCCATCTGCAGAACCGATTCGATCCGTATGACCGACGATACCAATCGAGCGAACGGTCGAAAAATCTTTTTTCAATGACAGCACCAGTTCGGCCAAACGGGCGCGCCCCGGTGCTTGCAGATCCGCCAAACCCGACTTAGCAAAAGTAAACAAACCATCCGCATTCAACGTCAAAGGCTGGGTTTGATTCTCACCAATCGGCTTGATGTAATTCGCACACTCCGGATCACGCCATAACAGCGCAACAGAACGTTTGTCTTTGAACTGCACTTGATACTGGCACGAGACAAACTCAGTACCGTTACCGGTACGGAAATTAAAAATATAGTTCCACGTACTCAAGCCCAAACCCTCATTAAAATGAGGATGACCGATCAGAGCGATAATCTGCTGCGGCGGCATATCGACGTTCATTTGGCGCAAATTTTCGCGATTGACAAACGTGCCTTTACTGATCCATGCACGAGACGGCTCTGGGAATGAAGCTTCGCGCTCCGTTGTATCCGCCCACGCGCTGGAAAACGCACTCAAACTCGCCAGCAAACCGCATAAAATTAATTTTTTCATGATATTCCTTAAGTATGTTCAATATTGTGTTGTGCTGATGAATCAATCCGAACCGAACTGCATTGCAGCACCGACACGCCAGCTCGCCTTCGCACCGCCTGTACCGTAACCCAGACCAGCATGAGCGCTATAGCGCCCACCGTAAGAACGTTTCAACACATTAACGCCCACACCGGTTTCACCATTAAAGCCAGCAACCGACACACCAACCACCGAACGTCCTGGATCTGCATAAGGAATCGCACCCAACGCAATCGCCGATGCCACACCGCCACTCAACTTGTTTTCAACGTTATTAATACGATTATTGATCGCCGTATTGCTGACGCCGATTTGAGTGGCAACGCTATACAATTGCGAGCCATTGACCGCATCTGTGCTCGTCGCACTGATTTCACCCGGTGCAACATTCACGATTTGACGCTCAGAACCCTTACTTCCGACCGAAACAACACCCGCAGCCGTACCAGCAAAACCACCGTAAGTGTGTGTATCGCCTTGAGCATTGGTGATCGTCGCACTGCTCACTTGTACCGCCGCACGATCCACACTGCCTGAACCCAAAGCCACATTATTCGCCAAGTTAGCCGTCGCGCCCGCACCAACCGCAGTCGCACCCGCGCCAGCAGCCGAAGCATTGACACCTGAAGCCATACTGTTCAGACCGGTTGCGCCGTCATTGTTGTAGTTACCTTGCGCCACGCCACCGTCATTCACGCTGTAATAATGCGCTTTCGATTCCACAACGGCCGTTTGTACCGCTTTAAGTTGCCCCACATTGACCGCATCGCTATCGGCTGACCCTGCAGCAAGCCCCGTGACTTGACGATAGATGCCATTCGCAGCATCACCCACAGCAAGCGCACCCGTCGTACTGGTCGTCGCCGCAATCGCAGCCGCTTGTCCCGCATCAGCCGTCGGCGGCACATAACCCGCCACACCAGCCGCTGTACTCGAAACAGAGCCCTCACCAATCGCAACACCACCCGCAACGGTCGTACTCGCATCTTTACCGATCGCCACACCGCCTGTTGCCGCCGCAGCGACATTCGCCCCGTGACCCATCGCCACGCTGCTCGCACCGGCAGAGCTTGCAGCCACACCCGAAGCCACGCTGTTAGCACCTGTCGCGCCATCATTCGCGTAGTTCGCCTGCTGCGTACCGCCGTCATTCACACTGTAGTAGTGCGTCTGTGCATTGTTGACAATATTCGTCACGCTGCCATTGATCGCTGCCGCAACCGCATAGAGCTGCGAGCCATTGATCGCATCCGTCGAAGTCGCACTGATTTCACCTGCCGCAACATTGACGATTTGACGCTCAGCATTAACCGCACCGACAGACACCACACCTACTGCCTTACCCGCAAAGCCGCTGTAGGTAATCGCAGGGCCGCTGGTGTATGTCACTGTACCGTCGGCATTGAGTGTAGCCGTGCGACCTTGGACTGTCGCGCTGGTCACTTGCACAGCAGCTTTATCAACGCTGTTTGAACCGAGTGCGACATTGTCTGCCAGCGTGGCTTGTGCGCCTGTACCGATGGCGATTGCGCGTGCATTTAAGGCTGCGGCACTTCCACCTATAGCAATAGCACTCGTGGCAGAAGCCCGAGAAAGTGTACCCAGCGCCAAACTGTCCACCGCACTCGCGTTAGAAGCTACCCCCATCGCAAGAGCATTCTCGGCAGAAGCCCGAGAAACTATACCCAGTGCCAAACTGTTCACCGCACTCGCGTTAGAAGCTACCCCCATCGCAATCGTATTTGAAGAGCTGGCACGGGATTCAAGACCTATGGCAATGCTCCCCGCTCCCGCC
>JBIKPB010000024.1:0-12314 GCA_044357705.1 Formosimonas sp.
CGATGCGCCCAAAAGCGCACCATTTGATTCATTGGGTTAGCGCAGACTTTCTAAAACCCGCGGCGTTAAATCGTACTGCGGCTTAATATAAACGGCCTCTTGTACAACCAAATCAAAGCCTTCTTTTTCAGCCATGCCTTTGATCACAGCATCCGCTTTGTTCAACAAGTTTTGAAGCAGTTGATTTTGAGCGTTTGATAACTCCTCTTCAAACTTGGCTCGCTCCGTCTCAAAAGCCTCCATGCTCTGCGCCAGCTCCTTTTCCCGTGCTTCTTTTTGGGGCTCACTTAAATTTGGAAAATCTTTTTCATAGCCCTGTTGTTTGGCACGAATCGCAGCTGCTTTACTGTCCAAACCTTTTTCACGCGACTTGAATTTGCCTTCCAACTCGGTACGCGCAGCTTTCGCCATACCCGATTCAGCAACCAAACGATCCAAACTGACATAGCCCACTTTGAAGTCCTGTGCCAAAGCAGCTGTTGAAGCCGCCCCCAAAGACAACAGCGTCGCCATCATAATAGTAAGTTTTTTCATATTAATCCTTGTTGTCCTAAGTTAGAACGATGTGCCAATCTGAAACTGGAAGCGTTGTACTTTATCATACTGCTTTTTATTTGCAGGCATACCATAGCTGAATTTGAGCGCGCCGATTGGGGAGTTCCACAATAGACCCAAACCATACGAGTAACGCAAACCATTACAACCTGAAATGCTGATTTTACTGTAATCACACGCAACATCAGAACCCTTGATGCTTTTATCTGTCCACAACCCACCCGCATCGGCAAACACAAACAAACGCACACCACGGTTTTTGCTCATACCCGGGAACGGAAACCGCAACTCAACATTGGCTACAGCTCGTTTAGAACCACCAACATAACTGATTTCACCGTTATTCGCATTGGTTTGTGTCGGCCCCATTGAACTTGAATCAAAGCCACGTACACTACCCAAGCCACCAGCATATAAATTTCTGAAATACGGATAAGTCTGACCGCTTAAACCACGGCCATAATCAAATTGAGTATTGAGTGCCAACGTCAAATATTTAGATAGTGGAAAATACTGTTGATACTGGTACGTACCACGGTAGTATTTCGCATCACCAAACATTGAGGCCGCAATCAAAGCGCGCTGGTAAGTACCACGCGATGGTTGGAAACCGGAGTCACGTGTATCATAACTCCAGCCAATACTGGTTTCATATGTGCGAATGTAACTTGTACCGTAATTGGCTTTCACATATTCTTCTGGTGCGTTCTCACCCAACTCGATTTTGTTCACTTCAGGATTCAGACCAAAAAACAGTTTATGTTTTTCGGAAATCGGCACACCAAAATTTGCATTTAAACCGATCGTGGTATATTTAGTGTCAGAAACATCTAACTTAGATGCATCATACGTCTTGTAGTAGGCTGAAAAGTCGCTGCTAATCCCTGATTTGGTGAAAAAAGGATTACCGGTACTGATTGTGGCATTTCGCGTCGACTTACTCGTGTCAATCGCGAGCCCCAACGAATTACCCGAACCCATGAAATTACGCTCATTGATTGAGCCTGACAAGCTGACTTTATCGGTAGAGCTGTACCCCAAACCCAACTTCAAATCACCGGTCGGAATTTCTTTTACCGAATAATTAACATCCACTTGATTATTGGTTCCGGCAACAGGAACAGTCTCTGCTGCAACTTCGCTGAAATAACCCAAGCGATCAATACGATCACGGGACAATTGAATGTTTGCACCACTATAAATCGAGCTTTCCATTTGGCGAACTTCACGACGAATCACTTCATCTTTGGTTCGGCTGTTGCCATTAATATTGACATGGCGTACATAAGCCCGATCTTGCGGGTTCACACTGATGGCCACATCCACAAGATGATTGGCTTTGTCCAAACTGGGAGCCACATCGACTTTCGCCAAAGCATAACCATCATCACCCAAACGATCGGCAACTTTTTGTACGATTTTAGACATTTCGGCGCGAGAGTAAACAGCGCCTTTTTTATACTTGACCAATTTTTCAACATCGGCGCGTGGTGTATCTTTGGTGTCGCCTTCTAAACGAATCGAATTAACACGATACTGCTCACCCTCGTTCAAAACCATATTGATTTGGATGCCTTTTCCATCGTCCGAACTGGGTGTATCAACGCTAACGATGTCAAAATCAAGATAACCTTTATCATAGTAGTACGAGCGAATCGCTTCCATATCCGCATTCAAACGCTCAGGTGCAAAACGACTGTCCTTCGAGTACCACGAGAAAATACCATTTTTATTCAACTCCATCACCGAGCGGATTTTACGATCCGATACGTGATTGTTGCCGTCAATGGTAATTTTTTTAATTTTAAGATACTTACCTTCATTGATGTTCAAAGTAACCGCCACTTGTTTGCGGTCTTGTTCTTTAACATCTGATGTAATTTCGGCATTGACCAAGCCTGCTTCATCGTACATGGCTTTGAGTTGTTCTTTAACCGTTTGAAGTAAAGCTGGGTCATACGGATAACCCGCGGCAAAGCCATTGTCTTTTAAACCTGTGGCAATTTGTTTTTTATCAAAGTTTTTCATGCCTTTGATCGTCACATCCGAAATCACCGAACGCTCCGCGACCTTCACTACAAGAACCGAACCGCGTAAACTCAAATCGACATTTTCGTACAAGCTTGAGGCGTACAACGCCTTGATCACTTCTTGGCCTTTTTCAGTGTTAAAAGAATCACCGATTTTGACCGGCAAAACATTAAACACTGCCGATGGATCCGATCGTTGCAAGCCTTCTACGACAATATCCGTCAAAACCACGCTTGCCGGAGCAACGGTCGGAGCGGCAACTTGAGCCTTTCGAGTCGTCGTTGCTTTTTTAGCAGCGGGCGTTTGTGCCAAGGCTACATTTCCAACGAACAAACTGGCTACGGTAATCGCAATCGCCGCATAACGCGGGGCATAACGTGAAGTACTTGATTTGATTTGACTGACCAACATGGTTTTCCTAATCTTTTAAGATGACACCGAACTGTAAATTTGCTTTATTTTACAGGATAAAGTGGATAAAAACGTTAAGCACTGTACTTTTTACGCATTCTAGCCGAACAAACTGGATGCATCATTAAAAAGTGCGATGCTCATAAAACACAGCAACATGGCCAAACCAATGCGCTGTCCAACAGCTAAAGCTCGGTCTGATACGGGTCGCCCCATAATGGCCTCGAACGCATAATATACCAAATGCCCACCATCCAAGACAGGGATGGGTAATAAATTAAGCGCCCCTAAACTGATCGAAATCATTGCCAATACCCACAAAAAACTGGCAAAACCATGCTGTACACTCTCACCGGTGACTTTTGCAATCGCGACAGGACCGCCGATGTTCTTCAGACTCATTTGACCAGTGACGATTTTAAAAATCGCTTTGGTATTGAGCCAAGCCATTTGTCCTGTACTTTCAATACCATTTTTCAAAGACTCAAACACACCGACCTTATAAGTCACCATCTCAGTATCAAGCACTTGCGCACCGATTTTACCGACCGTTTGCTCGACTTTTTGACCGTCTTTTTGAAGCGTTTGCAAAGTCGCCTGTGGCGTCACCACAAAACTCATCTCTTGTCCGGCACGTCTGATATCAAAAATCAATTTTTGATCCGCACTTTTAGCGACCAACTCCACCATACTTTTACCATCACTGATCGGTTGAGCATTAATGCGAACAATTTCATCACCTTTTTGCAAGCCTGCCGTTTGTGCGGCACCCGCAAAAACTTGTCCCAAACGAGGCGTCAGCTTTGGTGGCGTTAAACCGATCAGCTCAAACCAAGTCGGCTGCTCAATATCAAGCGATGCCGTCTCAAAACGACCTTGTTGACTTTTACTATCCGCCGAATGCCACGCCAAGTTGATCGGGTCATGGTCAAATACCGCATAGCGCAACTCTGACTCGATCTCGCCCCAACCTTTAACCGATTTACCATTGATCGACTCAATCACATCACCGTTTTTTAAACCCATCGCTGCAGCCAAAGTATTGACCGCAGGTGCCGCAACCGTCGGTGCAGGCACTTCTCGCATACCGTACCCCAAACCCGCCAACAAAAGCGCAGCGAAAATCAAATTAACCAAAGGGCCAGCGGCAACAATCGCCATGCGCTGCCATACGCTACACGCGGCAAAACTGCCCGCACCTTGTGCCGCCTGTTGCTCACTGGTCGCAATGGTGTACTCACCGCGCATTTTAACGAAACCTCCGAGTGGAATCGCGGCAAGCACGAACTCGGTTCCCTCTTTATTCGTCCACGTCAAAATCGTCGGACCGAAGCCGATCGAAAACTTCTCAATCGCCACACCACATTTGCGGGCGACCCAATAATGACCGAACTCATGAATGGTCACGAGAATCAAAATCGCAACCAAGAAACTCCAAAGCATTGTACCTGCCATATTTAACTCACTTTAGTATGTGTGGACGACTTTAAATGTGCAGCAGCCCACGCGCGGACTGTTGCATCAATCGCCATAACTTCATCGACATTCGTCGGTGCGCTGATATTTAAAGCATTTAAGGCAGCCTCGTTGACACGTGCAATATCCAAAAATGCCAATTTACCAGCTAAAAATGCCGCGACTGCACACTCATTAGCCGCATTGAGCACAATCGGCGCAGCACCGCCCGACTTCAAAGCATCAAACGCCAAACGCAAGCAGACGAATTTTTCCAAATCGGGCGGATAAAACTCCAGAACGCCCTGCTTCGCCAAATCCAGTAAATCGACCCCCGACGCAATGCGCTCTGGGTAAGCCAACGCGTGTGCAATCGGCACGCGCATATCAGCGTGACCGACTTGCGCCAAACTGCTGCCATCGACATAATTAACCAGTGAGTGAATGATCGACTGCGGATGAATCACGACATTGATTTGCTCAACACCCATAGCAAACAACCAACGCGCCTCAATAACCTCAAGCCCTTTGTTCATCATAGTCGCCGAATCCACCGAAATCTTGCGACCCATACTCCAGCGCGGATGTGCACAAGCTTGATCGGGAGTAATATTTTGTAGCTGAGTCAATGGCGTATGCAAAAACGGCCCTCCCGATGCAGTCAACGTGACGCTCGCCACACCGTTGACACCGTCTTTTTGCTCGGGCAAACATTGAAATAGCGCATTGTGTTCACTGTCAATCGGCAATAATGTTGCACCACCTTCACGCACTGCCGCCATCATCAAACCACCAGCCATAACCAACGACTCTTTATTCGCCAATAAAATCCGTTTACCTGCACGCGCCGCCGCCATCGCCGACAATAAGCCAGCAGCACCGACAATCGCTGCCATAACGGTTGTTACTTCAGGTGCTCGAGCAACATCACAGAGCGCGTCTGCACCCACCAAAACCTCTGTTTGAGAAGCATTCGCCAGTAATCTCGCACGTAAGTCAGTTGCTGCATTTTCGCTTAATACAACGGCAAAACGGGGCTTAAACTTTACACACTGCTCCGCCAACAATTCGAGCTGTGTACCACCAGTTAAAGCAAATACCGAAAAAAACTCAGGATGACGCGCCACGACATCCAAAGTACTGCGACCAATCGAACCCGTCGCACCTAAAATAGTTAAAATCTGTGGACTCATTGCGGCAAAATCAAAGTTAATAAAACGATCTGTAAGGGCAAAGTCGATAAAATCGCATCAATGCGATCCAAAATACCACCATGACCGGGCAAGGCACTGCCGCTGTCTTTAACATCCGCGCAACGTTTGAGCCAAGACTCAAATAAGTCGCCCAAAATACTGATGTAAGTCAATAAAAACCCCAGCAGCACTAACTTATACACGGGAATATCCAACGGTAAAAACTTGAATCCCAAGATCATAACACCCAAATAAATCGTCACGCCGATCCATGCACCCATCGCACCTTCAATGGTTTTGCCTGGGCTGATACTCGGTGCAAGCTTACGCTTACCAAACGCACGTCCGGCAAAAAACGCGACTGAGTCAGCAACCCAAACCACCAATAATAAACTCAACAACAACCACGCCTGCTCGGCATCATGCCGTACCAATAACATTGCAAAACCGGTCGACAGCAAAAGCAATGCGCCGACACCCGCCAAAACCAGCTTATTGCGCACATGCCAACCGAAATACAGCCACAACGGCGCGATCAACAGCCAAAAGCCGACGGCCCAAATCGACGTGTCAATCGCCAAACTTGGAAAACCACCATGTGCCGTTGAATACGCATAACCGGACCCCAACAACGCAGGTAAAGCAAAAGCATACAGCGCCTTCGCAACCTTAGAAAACTTAGCCAAATTCGCCCACTCAATCGCCGCCCACGCAATCATTGCGCTGACTGCGATCAACCAGACTTCAAAATTCGCGAAAAACACCAAGCCCGACAACACGGCAAGCATGAAGAGCGCGGTTATGACACGCGTTTTAACCATTTTGACCTTCTTTCAATTGCGCACTGGTGCGCCCAAATCGTCGCTCACGTTTTTGATAGGACGCAATCGCATCCAAAAAAGCGGTTTTATCAAAATCCGGCCAATACGTCGGCGTAAAAAACAACTCGGTATAAGCCAACTGCCACAATAAAAAGTTCGACACGCGCGCTTCACCACCGGTACGGATGAATAAATCCGGCTCCGGCAAGTCCGATAACTGCAAATACGGTTTTAAATCATCCTCAGTCACAGGCGTATCTTGAGTGACACCGGCGGCCACACGCGCAGCAAGCAACTGATTCATCGCGTTTAAAATATCCCAGCGACCGCCATAATTAGCACAAATCGTCAAGGTCAGATTATGCCCTTCGCTTGTACCCGCGTGACCTTCGTGCACCAAATCTTGAATGCCTTGATCGAACGCGGACAACTCACCAATCACGCGCAGCCGAATGCCATTTTCCGCCAACGCCTTGATTTCACGACGCAGACTGCGCATAAAGAGCTTCATCAAAAATGACACCTCAGCCGGCGGACGACGCCAGTTTTCGGAGCTGAACGCAAACAACGTCAAATGCTCCACGCCAATCTCAACGCACGCACGCACGGCATCACGCACCGCCTGCACACCTTTTTTGTGCCCCCAGACGCGAGGCAAGCCTCGATCCGTTGCCCAGCGACCATTGCCATCCATAATGACGGCAATATGTTTGGGGACGCTGCTGACGACCGGAATAATTTGAGTACTGCTGGCGGTTGAATTCATGGTGTTTGTCTCGTTACGATGTTGAGAAAAAAGCAGGTCAACGGCGCTGACCTGCTTGGCTTTGAGTGCTCACATCGTAATAATTTTATGTGTGGTGCGGGTGAAGCGTCGATTTAAAACTTCAATCATTAAACTTTCATCACTTCGGCTTCTTTAGCAACCAATAACTTATCGATTTCAACAATAAACTTATCAGTCATTTTTTGCACATCGTCTTGTGTGCGACGATCATCATCTTCAGAGATTTCTTTGTCTTTCAACAATTTTTTGAGCGCTTCGTTCGCATCACGGCGATGATTGCGTACCGAGATTTTGGCGGCTTCGCCTTCGGACTTGAGCAATTTGACCATTTCTTTACGACGCTCTTCAGTCAATGCCGGCATCGGTACGCGTATCATGTCGCCCTGTGTGGCTGGGTTCAAGCCTAGATCAGCTTCACGAATGGCTTTTTCAACCGTGGCAATCATATTTTTCTCCCATGGCTGAACACCGATCGTGCGCGCATCGATCAAGGTGAGATTGGCCACTTGTGAGAGTTGGGTTGCGGCACCATAATAATCCACTTGGACATGATCCAGCAGGCTCGGGTGCGCACGACCGGTACGCACTTTAGCGAGGTCGTTTTTAAGTGCTTCAATGCTTTTGTTCATCTTTTGTTCAAGCGATGGTTTGATATCAGCCAATGACATGGATGCTCCTAACGGTAAAAATAGTAAATTGACAATGCCCGCTATTTTACTGCTTTTTAAGACTGATGTCAGTTGATTAAACTATAATTGCCGCCATGCTCGAACTCTTCTTCAAAATAGCCACGATCATCGCGCCCGTGCTCATCATGGTGCTCTGCGGTTATGTCTACGCCCGCTTTCATCCTTTTACAGTAAGTACACAGTTTACACCGGTCAATCAATTGATCAGCAATTTGCTGACGCCGATGATGATTTTTGGCGCGATGAGCCAAAAAGAATTCGACATCGTTGCCAATGCAGCGCTGATTGCTGCAGGCGCTTGGGTGATATTCGGCAGCGTGCTGATCGGCTATTTGGTCGCACGTCTGTTTGGATTTAGCCTCAAAACCTTTATTCCAGCAATGATGTACAACAATTGCGGCAATATGGGCTTGCCGCTTGGGTTTTTTGCCTTCGGTCAACTCGGTTTTGCGCAAGCGGCGATTTTGTTTGTCTTGTGCAATTTACTGTTTTTCTCGATTGGCGCGTGGATCATGTCAGGTGGAAAGTCGTCTTTGCGTTTGTTCAAAACACCGATTATGGCTGCGATGTTAGCTGGTGTGATGGTGGCTGTGTTGCGCATTCCGATTCCTGAGCCGATCCAACAGGCATTAAGCTTATTGAGCAGCGCCTGTATCGTCATGATGATGTTGTCGCTCGGTGCGCGTTTGATCGAGATTGAATTCAAAGAAGCCAAAATTGGCTTGATTGGCGGGATTGTTTGCCCGCTGAGCAGTTTATTGTTTGCGGTGGTTTTGCTGCATTTTCGCTTCATTCCGGTTGATGCGGCGCAAATGAGCGCGGTATTATTATTTGCCAGCCTGCCGCCGGGCGTTTTTTCATACATTTTGGCCGATGCGTACAACCAGCAACCATCTAAAGTCGCGGCGATTGTGCTGATCGGGAATGTTTTGTCGCTGATCTTTGTACCGCTCGGTTTGGCACTGGCTCTATAAGTAAATAGCTTTACTTGAATAAATAGCGCAGCAAAGATATTTTATTGCAATGTCAAAGTGGGCTGAATCATTCAGCAAAAATGGTGCTGTATTCAAAGCACTGAGTCAACTATATTCAATTTGTTATGAATTTAAAATTAACCCCTCATTCGAAAGCACATGAAGACCACTTCAAAAACAAAATTCATCTGGGACGACGTTTTACTAATGCGCGAACACTGACCGATGAAGAGCGCATGGTTTGGGATGCTGCGACCGCTTACGCACAAGACAAACTTAAGCCGCGCGTAGTGAATGCTTTTCGCAACGAATCGACAGACCCCGATATTTTTAAAGAAATGGGTGCGCAGGGTTTACTCGGTGCAATGATTGCACCGTAATACGGCGGCTCTGGGCTCAACGACGTGTGCTACGGCTTAATCGCTTATGCCGTTGAGCAGGTCGATTCGGGTTATCGCTCGATGATGAGTGTGCAGTCATCGTTAGTCATGTTGCCGATTGCCACATTTGCAACTGAGTCACAAAAACAAAAATATCTGCCCAAGCTGGCGAGCGGCGAGTTGATTGGCTGCTTTGGTTTGACAGAGCCCAATCATGGTTCGGATCCCGGCAGTATGCAAACGCGCGCGCAAAGTCTATGGTGGTTATTCACTCTCTGGCGCAAAAATGTGGATTACCAATTCGCCGATCGCTGATATTTTTGTCGTTTGGGCGAAAGACGATGCGGGAGAGATTCGCGGCTTTGTATTGGAGAAAGGTTGGCAAGGTTTATCCGCACCGACGATTTACGGCAAAGTTGGCTTGCGCACTTCAATCACGGGCGAGATTGTCATGGACGATGTGTTTGTCCCTGAAGAAAACGCCTTCGCTGATGTCCGTGGCCTCAAAGATCCACTTACCTGCCTCAACTCGGCACGCTATGGCATCAGTTGGGGCGCGCTCGGCGCAGCGACTGATTGCTGGCACACCGCACGCCAATATGTCTTGAATCGCCAACAATTCGGTCGCCCGCTTGCCGCTAATCAATTGATTCAAAAAAACTCGCCGACATGCAAACCTAAATCACCCTCGCCTTGCAAGGTTTTCTGCGCTTGGGACACCTGAAAGAAAACGGTCAAGCTGCGGCCGAAATTGCCCGATGATGAAGCGCAATTCATGTGGCAAAGCGTTTGACGTCGGCGCATGGCACGCGATATGCTCGGCGGTAACGGCATTCACGACGAATTTGGTGTCGCTCGGTATTTGGTCAACCTTGAAGTGGTCAATACTTATGAAGGAACACACGATATTCACGCGTTGATTTTGGGTCGTGCACAGACAGGGATTCAGGCATTTTTTTGATGATGACGGATATGCGGCGATTGAATCCATTACAATACTCGACTTTTACATCACAGCGATTTCATCATGCCTCACTACCAAACCCTCATTCATGCCCGTTGGCTCGTCACAGTTGAAAATGACACTATCTTAGAACACCACAGCATTGCGATTCACGATCAGCGCATTACCGCGATCGCCCCAACAAGCGAAACAAGCAGTTGGACGGCGGATGAAATCATTACATTGGACGAACATGTTGTGATGCCGGGATTGATCAATCTGCATGGCCACTCAGCAATGACGTTGTTGCGCGGTTATGCCGACGATCAAGAGTTGATGGATTGGTTACAAAATCACATTTGGCCGGCGGAAGGCAAACACGTGGACGACGAATTCGTCTTTGACGGCAGCCGCATCGGTATGGCGGAAATGATTCGTTCAGGTACGACGACGATTAACGACATGTATTTTTATCACAGCGCAGTTGCACGCGCCGGAGTCCAATCAGGCATGCGCACATTTGTCGGTTGTTCAATTTTAGAGTTCCCAACCAACTATGCCCAAAACGCAGACGAATACATCAGTAAAGCGATGGCTGAGCGTGAAGAATATCGGGACAATCCACTCATCACATTCACCCTTGCACCACACGCGCCGTATACCGTGTCGGATGCGACCTTCCAAAAAATCACCGACATCGCTTTGGCCAATGACATGCTGGTACATTGCCACATTCACGAGACCTTGAGCGAAGTCAATGACAGCGTCAAAGAACATGGCAAGCGGCCACTCGAACGTCTGAATACCATCGGCTTTTTAGAAAATAAACTCGTCGCTGCGCACATGGTACATTTGACCGACGACGAAATCCAACTGGTCGCCGAAAAAAATATTGCAATCGCACACAATCCAACTTCAAATATGAAGCTCGCTTCCGGCATCGCACCAGTTGCCAAGCTGCTCAACGCCGGCGTGAATGTGGGCATCGGTACCGATGGCGCTGCATCGAACAACAAACTCGACATGCTTGCCGAAACGCGTCAAACCGCATTGCTCGCCAAAGTCGGCACCTTGCAGCCGACCGATGTGCCAGCTTTCCAAGCGATTGAGATGGCGACGATTCACGGAGCACGCGCGTTACGCATTGAGGATCAAGTGGGTAGCATTAAAGTCGGCAAGCAAGCAGATCTGATCGCGATCAATATGTCTGAGCTTGAAACCGCGCCGACGTTCGACGTGATTTCACACATCGTCTACGCGGCTGGACGCGAAAACGTCACGCACTTATGGGTCAACGGTCGTTGCTTGATGAATGCACGGACATTAACCACCCTTGATGAAACAGAATTAAAAGCCGTCGCAAAAAAATGGCAGGCGCGCATCAGTAACTGATTTGATCGGATGGATGATGGCGATGACCTACCAATGGAGTACACCATCACTCACCCTGTTGATCCTCAAGAAGCAGCTTTGCGCGAAGGCGTGGTACCAAAAAATATTGCTTGGTTATCTGAAGACAACACCGCACGCGGACGCTTGACTGATGGTGAAACAGGGCTTGACTCACTGACCGATGCCGGCATCGGCGAATGGCCTTGGTTTTATGACACAGTGAAAAACGCCATTGAGTTTGGTAAAGAACCGCCTGTATATGCGACTGAAGCTTTACTGACATGCGCCGTTATTGATGCCGCCATGCAAAGTTTTACCACTGGCGCACGTGTAACACCCTTGCTTTAAAGCAGTACAAACCCAGCGGAGGATGAGGATTTTAAGGCACTTTTCGCGTGATCGTATTGCGCCCAATACCCAATAAGAATGCCGCTTTTTGGCGATGATTGTGTGTAAACCGGAGCGCTTCATTGATCACCACTTGTTCAAATTGATCCTGCATTTTGATCATCACAGCGGGCTGCTGATCGGTCAATGCTTGAGCCACTGCAAGACGCAATGACTCTTGCCAAGTCATCGCACCACTACTCACGGCACGCACATCATCCGTCGTCGCCACAACCGGCAATACACGGACTTCAGGCGGCAGATCCGCTTCATTAATCAAGGCGGTCGGCGTCATG
>JBIKPB010000163.1:0-4275 GCA_044357705.1 Formosimonas sp.
TACAAACGCTTCACGCGCGCATCGGTTTCAGACTCAATGGTGATGCTTTGTACATTGGACAATCCACTGCGGGCAAGGCGTGGTTTGAGTTTAGCGAGGCGGTGACCAGCAATATCCATCGCATACAAACGACCGGTATTTTTCATCATCGCGCCAATCGCCAATGTTTTACCACCTGCTCCAGCGCAAAAATCGGCCACCATTTCGCCGCGTTTGGCACTCAAAATATGCGTGAGCAACTGGCTACCTTCATCTTGCACTTCAACGGCTCCGGTTTGGAATAAATCGAGTTTTTGCAATGCAGGTTTACCTGCCAAGCGCAACCCCAGTGGTGCAAACGTACAATCGATCGCTGCAACACCCGCATGATCCAACGCAATTTTGACTGCTTCACGTGAGGTTTTGAGCGTATTGATGCGAATATCCAACGGTGCCGTTTGGTTCAATGCCTCAGCCAAAGCGACGGCCTCTTGCTCACCATAGGCAGCATTCAATGCGGCGTACCACTCATCGCTAAAGTTACTGCGCACAGCAGCGGGCATCGCACTGACACCCACTTGTGCGATTTGACGCAACCATTCCATTTCTTCAGGATTTATTGCGGCGACTAATTGAGTCGGCTCGACGCAGGTTTGCGCCCCAAGCAATACCAAACGACGCTCCAGCGCACCTGAACCGCTTTGTGCCAAATGAGCAAAAACGCGACGCTGACGCAGAACTGCGTAAACCGTTTCGGCAACGATGTGGCGGTCGCGCGCCCCCAACTCTTTATGTTCGCGCAAAAATTTCGAGACTAACTTATCGGCTGCCGCATCAAACTTTAACAACTCAACCAATAAAATTTGTGCACGCCACAAGCATTGAGCCAATCGCTCACCCGACTTACTGGGCGCATCAATTTTTTCGATGTTTGAGCTGGCGTAAGAAGCACGTGAACGTGATTTTTTATCACTTACCCGAGGGCGAGTATCATCTTGCTCTTGTGCCAAACCCAATGCAGCACGGCGTGCCGCCAAAGCTGCGGCACTGACTGCCACACCGTCCGGACGAATGTACACGCCCCCTGACTCAACGCGCACTTTTTGTTCGGATGCACTCTGTTTGCTCGCCAACTCTTGGGCCAAACGTTCTTTTTTGCTCTGTTTTTTAGAGTAAGATTTTTTCGGTTTAATATCGCTCATTGCTATTCTCTTCATTCATCATTAAAACTTGCGTTGCCGCTTGTCCATCACTATTCGGTAAAACTTTAATCCCCGTCTCATCCCAAATCAGCCGTTCATTGACCCACCAATCGAGCACTTGAGGATAAATCACATGTTCGGTTTTCAATACACGCGCCGCTAAACGATCTGCGCTGTCGTCACTGAAAACAGGAACGCAGGATTGCATCACAATCGGTCCGTGATCCAACTCAGCAGTCACGCCATGAATCGTTGCCCCATGAAGCTTTGCTCCAGACTCAATCGCCAACGCATGGGTATGCAAACCTTTAAAGAGCGGCAAAATCGACGGGTGAACATTAAACATGCGTCGTTCATAATGATGCGTAAATCCTGCCGTTAAAATACGCATAAATCCTGCTAAAAGGATCACATCAGGCATAAACTCATCAATTTTTGCGCTCAATGCCTCATCGAATGCCGCACGACTGGGGTAGTCACGGTGATTCACCACATCTGTTGTAATACCGCATCCACCGGCAAAAACTAAACCAGCAGCATCAGGGTTATTACTAATCACCGCGGCAATACGCGCACGACCTCGCTCTTCCCATTTTTGATTGATGACATACTCAACCAAAGCGCGCATATTGCTACCGCCACCCGAGATGAGAATTACAATATTCTTCATAAATATAGGATTAAATTAATAAGACAGCATTGTAACAGAGCCCTCAACCCGATCATCCAGTGATTTTTAGTCTCGTTTAAACAACAAAATTTGAGCTAATATTGCATTGCAGCACAAAAAGTTACAAAAAGTAGCGTAAAAACCACATAATTCATCCATAAAGCGCTTTATTTTTACGACAAGTCGTGCTTAAATTAGTACGGTCGTTCACATAGTTTTATTTTAACCACCTGACCTCAGGAGACATCATGAAAAAAACCCTCATTGCCATCGGCTTATTGTCCGTATTTGGCACAGTCCATGCAGCTTCAAGCGTCACACTTTACGGAAACATCAATGTTGCCGTAACCAAAAAAGGCAGTGCCGGCGTGAAACTTGCACCACAAGAATACCGTTATGCCAGTCATTTGGGCATCCGAGGAGAAGAAGATTTAGGAAATGGCTATTCTGCTATTTTCAAATTAGAAGCCCAACTGGAACCAGATAAAGGTACAGGTTACTACGGTTCAAATCAGCAGCAATTTGGTTTCAATCGTCACTCTTATGTCGGATTGGTAACTCCTTTCGGTGCTTTCCGTTTTGGTCGTTCAACCACACCATTTGTCAATATGTGGGTTGGTGGTAACTATGGCGAAGGTCGTGGTGTTGGTGAGTTCACTGCCGGACTGGTCGGTTCAGGACTACGTACAACTCAACCTGAAGTTGGGGCACGATGGAATAATGCGGTATTTTACGACATTAAAAAAGGTGGGTTTGCAGCAGGCTTAGCAATCACAACCAAAGGCTCAGAATCTCCCGTACCTACACGGATTGAAACACTTGTTGCCTCTGAAAATGTTTATTCTGCTGATGGCAGCACATTATTGGTACCTAAAGGCACGACGTTAGCTGCGGCAACAAACCCTGTAAACAATGAGGGAGTCAAAGGCAGCAAACCTGCATATGGTGCATATGCACGTTACGAAGGAAAATCGGGCTTATGGGGTTACAAAATTGGTGCAGCATACCAAGTTGATAATGGCTCTAGCTATTCAGATTCGTTCAATACGAAAAATGCACCTGCTGAAGCAAAAAATGCTTGGATGGGTGCCTTGGGCTTAAGCTATGGACCAGCCTCTCTGAGCTTAGGCTATGCTAAAACAAAAATAGATAACTCATCTTTACCTGCTAGCGGAATCGTCAGCGGGGTACCAACAGCTTTCGCATTGCGCAAAGGTAACAGCAAGACGATTTTTGCCAGTTTGGGCTTTGACATTACTTCAAATGACCACGTTTATGTTTCGTACGGTAATTACAAGCGCCATAACGAATATCAGTTTAATCCATTGATCAGTGGTGAAGGCGATATTAAAGGCACACAGTACAGCATTGGCTATGAACACCGTTTAAGTAAGCGTACCGTTGTTTACGCCAATGCTCGTAAGGTAACCAACATTACCAATAAATGCTCCGCAAATCTGAGAGGTAGCGCGTTACCAGCAGCGTCAACATTCTATAAAGCTACTTGTGGACGAGCAATCGGTACAGTCGACTCTGTTTTACAAACAGAAAAAGGCTACTCGTGGGATATTGGACTGTCACACACATTCTAAGTGTTTAACCAAAAAATGCGCTGAATATTCAGCGCATTTTTTTATACCTGCAAAACAAATATACCATGAAAAATCACAAATCACTTACGCAAAGAACAAAAACAAAGCCGGTCTTTTATGTAAGTCAATGCTCTGTTTTTTAACGACATCACGCCATGCCTTGACACTTAAAGTACGTATAGACTCCGTCTTTAGGGTCAAATCCACCGCCACACATAATTTTGTTTGTGGATTCAAGTTTAAGCACAAAGCTTCGAGCATTTGCATATTACGATACGGTGTTTCAATGAACAATTGAGTCTGTTGCGATTGGCGCGACTCAAGCTCTAATTTTTTAATGACTGAGCTTCGCGCTTGTGCATCCACAGGCAAATAACCTTGAAAGGCAAACTTTTGACCATTCAAACCGCTGGCCATTAATGCCAATAAAATAGATGACGGCCCAACCAATGGACGAACACTTACGCCTGCGTCATGCGCAGCAGCGACCAAACGTGCACCGGGGTCGGCTACCGCAGGACAGCCTGCATCAGAAATCAAGCCCACATCTTGACCCATAAGCAAGGGTGCAAGCAATTTAGCAACCTCTGTATCAGCGGTATTAACATTCAACTCACCCATTTGTAATTCTTGTAATGGCGTACTGATGTTGATGGCTTTTAAAAATTGCCGTGCAACCTTTGCATTTTCGACGACGAAATGCGCACAACCTGCAGCGATTGCTTGTACGTCCGCCGGCAATACCGCATCACGTGTTTCATGCGAGCCCAATGTGTTGGGAATTAAAAATAATGTGCCTTTGCTCATTTCGTACTGCCCTGACTTTGATAGA
>JBIKPB010000236.1:0-2929 GCA_044357705.1 Formosimonas sp.
CTCGCTGAAGAATACATCAGCCAGTTTATGCTCACGCAAAGCCACACCAGCGGTCAATACACCGGCATGGACTACCAGTTCAAACTGCCCAATACCACCCAGACCGTTCATTCACAAAACCCCTATCAAACCGCCCATAAAATCCTCGAAGTCACCGAATGGAACCAAGGCCACTTTCTCGATGCAGCAGAACAGGGCGAAGGCGACACCAAAGCCCAGCGCTACATGGATGCCATCCGTCAGCACGGCACCCGTGCCAGCGGCTTCGGTCACATTCGCGGCATCCAGACCGGTCACAGTTTCCGACTGCATGGTCATTCGACCGAGGACTGCAACCGTGAATGGATTGTGCGCAGCACCCATTACGAATTGACCGATGTCTCGCAAGAAACCGGCAACAACGCCCAATTCGAAGTCAAATGCCACTTTGACGTCTCACCGAGCAACGAGCAGATCCGCCCTGACCGTATCACCCAAAAACCTATTGCCACAGCGCAGACCGCCACCGTCGTCGGTCCTGACAAACACGAACTCTGGGTCGACCAGTACGCTCGGGTCAAAATCCAGTTCCACTGGGACCGTTACGGCAAACAAGATGAAAACTCATCTTGCTGGGTACGCGTCAACTCCCCCTGGCAAGGCACGAACTTTGGTGGTATCCACCACCCGCGCATCGGGCAGGAAGTCATTGTCAACTTTCTCAATGCCGATGGCGATATGCCCTATATCAGTGGCCGGCTGACCAATCCGGATCATATGCCTTTGTGGGAACTGCCCACGCAGCACGCCCTCAGTGGCTTCAAATCCAAAGAGATCGATGGCAGTCAGAACAACCATCTGATTATGGACGACACGCCCAAACAGGTGCAGGTTCAACTCACCTCCGATCATGGCCTGTCCCAACTCAATCTCGGCTACGTCACCCGCATTCCAGACGTTGCAGGGCGCAAAGACTATCGTGGTCAAGGTGTAGAATTGCGCACCGACCACTGGGGCGCTATCCGAGCCGCCCAAGGTCTCGCCATCACCACCTATGCGCGCAATTTAGCCAGCAACCACACCAAAGACCTATCGGAGGCGATCGGTATCCTCAAAGGCGTGCACAGCCAACACAAATCGTTTGCCGAACTGGCCATTGATCACAAAGCCGACGAGCGCGCGCTTGATGAAACCGCCCAAGCCGAACTCAAAGCCCAAAACGAAGAAATTGCAGGGACAGACGGTCAAGGCGACAAATTCCCCGAATTGCAAAAACCGCACCTCATCCTGAGCAGTCCGGCGGGGATTGAACTGGCCACACCGAAATCGCTGCACATCGCCACCAATGAACACACCGCGATCACCACAGGGCAAGACCTCTCCATGAGCGTCGGCAAACGGTTGATCGGCAGTGTCGCAAAAGGCATCAGCTTCTTCACTCAGACGCTCGGCATCAAAGCCTTCGCCGCCAAAGGCAAAATCGAGATACAGGCGCAGACGGATGAAATGGACATCATTGCCGAAAAAGTGTTCAAGATGATCAGTGCTACGGAGGGTATTGAGTTCGCGGCGGCGAAGCGGATTCTGCTCACGGCGGGCGGTTCGTACATTCGCATTGACAAGCAGGGCATTGAGCATGGCACGCCGGGAGACTGGAAGGTCTGGGCGGCCAGTAAAGGCAAGCCGGGGCCGAAGGAGTTGCCTCGCAAATACCCAATTAATGTATTCAACGATGAGATGTTCATTCTTAAAGACCCGAATGGAAAACCCATACGTAATTTCAAATATAAAGTGACCAATGATGCAGGTGACGTTTTTTATGGTACTACAAACAAAAACGGTGAAACACAACGCATCAGTAGCGGCGGCAAAGTGACCAAACTCAAGATCATGCCGGATGACCGCGACGCTTGAGTCTTTATCAATTCAACAATAGGCTAAAAAAATGGCTGCGAATACAGAAGAAATTATTCTCAACAAAAACACTTCGGGTGATCCGACCAATACGGTTGACGAGTCTCATATTGATATAGAAATTAAAGCACTTGAGATCAATATGTTCTTTGATGGCACATGGAACAGTATGCTCAACAACAATGCTTATCGAGCGAACAAACTGGAGGATATGGCTGGATTCAATGATGCTCAAAAGACATGGGGTATTCTCGAGTCGGGCAGTTATGCAAGGATTCCCACGGGTGTTGAGTGGATGTACAAGGCGTTTGATACTGAGTCCGACCCTATGAAACTTGTTGCCTATATTGAGGGGGCGGGTACGGAGAGTTTGGAGCCAGATAATCCCTATGGCGCCGCTTTAGGTGTTGGCGACACAGGGCTTGTTGCCAAGCGGGAAGAAGGCTTTAAATTAATAAACAAAGAAATAGCAAAATTATCTGCCCAAGATAAAAAAGATATTGCATATTTACAAATCAACGCTTATGGCTTCAGTCGTGGAGCGGCTACAGCACGCTCATTTTGTACCGAAGCACGTAACCACCCTGAAAAATTTACAGATTTGAACCTACGCAGCAGTCAAATTCAAATTGTTTTTGTCGGTATTTTTGATACCGTTTCAGCTGTCGGCTTAGGTATTTACGATGATGTGAAAGAGTTCGGTTTGGAGGTGCCCCGCTGTAAACGCATTGTCCATATTACTGCACAGGACGAGGCCAGAACCATGTTTGCGTTGACCAGCATTCAGCGTGAAGCCAATGCAGGCTATGGATTTCAGGTCGGTATTCCCGGTTGTCATACCGATGTCGGTGGCGGTTTGGGTTCTAAAATCGAGCGCGGCGAAAGCGGCGAATTTGTTGATGTGGCGCGTGATGAGCATCGGGATTTAACCAGCGAAAGACAAAGATACGATGAGTATGGGGTTTTACAAAATCCTTCGAGTCACAATTCAACGGATTTTAGTGCCGATCCCGATATGAGTTCGATCGGTGCGGTC
>JBIKPB010000164.1:0-4259 GCA_044357705.1 Formosimonas sp.
TGAACTTATACAATCCATTCAGCGGGGTTTTGTACATGTACTTGCGTAACGGCGCAGGAATTTCCTTCAGATCATTGATATAAACCCCACAGCACTCCTCCTCCTGTTTAATGTACGCGTCGTAATCTTTTTTGGCTTTTAAAAATGCATCCGATGGCTCAAATTGACCGGTATACAAACCCAAAAGCCCAGCATTCACAGTAACTGCGGGCTTGGCAATCGCGGCAGGCTCTGCTGCCACAGGCTGATTGACTGCGACTGCACTGCTCTTTTTACCACATCCCACCAGCCAGATCGTTGATAATACCGCCACTGCGGTAACGCACATTTTTAGATTCAAATTGTTCATGCGACCTCTCCTTAAGCATTCAAGCGTCATTATAAAATACTTCGCATTGGCCGCTCTCGCGTTCTTTTGCTTTTTGATGCTGCAAATCATCGCACGCTATATCCCATTCGATACCGATGTCGCATTCCTGCAAATCAAGCAAGATTACATCGACAATCTGCCGTGGCTGAGCGCATTTTATATTCATGTCTTCTCCAGTATCTTTGCGCTCGCAGCAGGATTCACACAATTTTCAAATCGCATTCGCACCCATCGACCGCGTTTGCATCGCGCAATCGGCCGCGCGTACGTGATTGATATTTTATTGATTACAGGACCTGCGGGCTTTTTGATGGCATTTTACGCCAATGGCGGCACGACCTCGCGCGCTGCATTCCTAATATTGTCGATTCTGTGGTGGGCATTCACTTACCTTGCTTATCGTGCCGCACTTCATCGTGACTTTGCAGCACACCGTCGCTGGATGCTGCGCAGCTTTGCGCTGACTTTGTCAGCGATTACTTTACGCTTATGGAAAATGCTGATCGCACATTATTTTGAGCTGCCGCCGATGGATCTCTACCGCCTCGTTGCATGGCTCGGTTTTGTACCCAATTTATTGGTAATTGAATGGTTCATTCGAAGCAAATACAAACCTGCGTTTTCCAAATAATGTAAGCAAGGACTCACACTAAGCCGTAAAAAATGCCGAGTTAAATCTCTCGGCATTTTGATAAGCATTTGATTTTTAATGCTATTCCGGAAAAAGTAAGTCCTTACTTTTTCCGCAGCGTTTATTGCAATTTAGCCGATACAAATGCGTGCACAGTCGCCATCGCTGCAGGCAAAGCCGCTACATCCGTACCACCGGCTTGCGCCATATCGGCACGACCACCGCCTTTGCCACCGACTTGTATGGCGACGAAATTGACCAAATCGCCGGCTTTGACCTTAGCCGTTGCATCCGCCGTCACACCGGCGATCAATGCGACTTTGTCGGTTGCTGAAGCCAGCAAAATCACGGCCGAACCCAACTTTGACTTGAGACTATCCATCGTATCGCGCAGCATTTTGACATCAGCACCGTCCAATGTCGCCGCTAAAACCTTAACGCCGTTGACCTCAACCGCTTGTCCCACCAAATCACCACCTTGTGCCGCGGCGATTTTGGCTTTGACTTGTGCGAGTTCTTTTTCAAGCGATTTGACTTCGTTTTGTGTCTGCGCAATGCGCTCGACGATTTCCGAAGGCGCACTTTTCAATGCACCGGCGACTTGAGCGACTTGTGCCGCCAAGTGTTGTGTGTATGCGAGCGCATTCATACCTGTTACCGCCTCAATACGGCGTACGCCTGCGGCGACGCCGCCCTCAGAGGTGATTTTGAACAAACCGATGTCGCCCGTCGCGTGGACGTGGGTCCCTCCGCACAACTCGACCGACGAACCGATGCTCAATACACGCACGGTTTCTCCGTATTTTTCGCCAAACAGCATCATCGCGCCGGTATTTTGCGCATCGTCAAAGCTCATGACTTGCGCTTGTGTTTCTGGATTATTTAAAATTTCGGCGTTCACAATATTTTCGATCTGTGCGATTTGTTCCGTCGTGACCGGCGCATTGTGCGCAAAGTCAAAACGCGTTTTGTCCGCGTCAACCAACGAGCCTTTTTGTTGTACGTGTGTGCCGAGCACTTCGCGCAGGGCTTTGTGCAACAAATGCGTGGCGGAGTGGTTACGCACGGTAGCGGCACGGCGTGCACCATCGACTTGGGCGGTGAGCGTGTCGCCGACTTTGACCGTGCCGCTCGCGACATTCAGATGATGGCCGAATACGTCGGGCAAGACTTTGGTTGTGTCCGCGACGTTGAGCGTGGCTTGTGCGTTGTTGAGCACACCCGCGTCGCCAACCTGACCGCCTGATTCAGCATAAAACGGTGTTTGATCGAGGATGACAATGGCATCAGTGCCTACGCTGATGTCATTGACCGCTGCGCCATCGACATACAACGCAACCACTTTCGCGCCATCCACACGCAGGTGCTCGTAGCCTTGGAAATTGGTTTTCGCGCCGTCGTAGGTGAGCGCTTTGTCCATCTTGAATTTACCTGCGGCGCGGGAAGCGTCTTTATCTGCATTCATCGCAATATCAAAACCAACTTTGTCAACGGTCACACCATGCTCACGGCAAACATCCTCTGTCAGATCTAAAGGAAATCCTAGTTCTGCATGCAGTCTAAATGCTTCTGCTCCAGGCAAAACCAAATATGAGCTTAGTATTTTTTCATTAACAGTAAAGTCAGAGTAGTTATCATTAAAACCAACTGTCAACTTGGCATTTATCCAGAACATTCCTGATACATCTGAGTTTTGAGAAACATAAACCCTCTTAAAAGTCCCTATGTCACGAGGGTCTTCAAATGCTTGGCCTTGAGTAATTTTTCCACTTTCTAATAGAGGTTGAAAAATACGACCAAATTCTTCACCGTTCTTAGAAACCCAACCCTCGTATTTCCAATATAGCTTTTCTTGCTCTAAAAATGCTTCAATAAGCATTTTATAGAATCGACGCCATAAAAAGTCCATACCAATACCAATAGTCTCGAAAAACTTTTCCTCTTCCGTAAGCAATGTTGATATAACAAAATTTTCTTTTGCAGCTAAATCAGGATATGCTGCCCCCATTTCTTGTACCAAGTCTTTGACCAATTTAGAGAAAAATGGTTTGCGGCAGCCGAGTTTGTAACCATGACGAATCGCGCGGCGGATAATGCGACGCAATACGTATCCACGGCCATCACTTGCTGGAATCACACCATCAACGATGAGGAATGAGCACGCGCGGATGTGATCGGCGATGACGTTGAGTGATGGGTTTTTGAGGTCGGTGCAGCCCGTTTCACGCGAAGCGGCTTTAATCAAGTTTGCAAATAAATCAATTTCGTAGTTGCTGTGCACGTGCTGGAGGATTGCAGCGAGTCGCTCCAAGCCCATGCCCGTATCGACGCATGGCGCGGGCAGTGGTTTCACCGAGCCGTCGGCCTGCATGTCGAATTGCATGAACACGTTGTTCCAAATTTCGATGTAGCGGTCACCGTCTTCCTCTGGGGTTCCGGGTAAACCACCTGCGATATGGTCGCCGTGGTCGTAAAAAATCTCTG
The DNA here is from genome assembly GCA_044357705.1 of Formosimonas sp. Taxonomy (GTDB): domain Bacteria; phylum Pseudomonadota; class Gammaproteobacteria; order Burkholderiales; family Burkholderiaceae; genus Hydromonas. The sequence continues at coordinate 3,486 of JBIKPB010000164.1, forward strand.
AGCATGGGCCGCATGGGCCGGTGTCCGCCATCATCCAGAAGTTGTCTGACATATAGCGGCCGCCTTTGTTGTCGCCGATGCGGATGATGCGATTTTCAGAAACAATGCGCTCTTTGGTAAAGCCTGCGCTCATGAAAATTTCTTCCCAAATGCCGTAGGCTTCGTCGTCCTCCGTGTAGACGGTGGCGTAGAGTTTGTCTGCGGGGAGTTTGTAGACTTGGGTCAACAATTCCCACGCCCATTGCAGTGATTCGCGCTTGAAGTAATCACCAAACGACCAGTTACCGAGCATTTCAAAAAATGTGTGGTGACGCGCGGTGTAACCGACGTTCTCTAAGTCGTTGTGCTTACCGCCTGCGCGCAAGCACGCTTGCACCGACGTCGCGCGGTTATACGGGCGTTTGTCAGTGCCGAGAAACACGTCTTTGAACTGAACCATACCTGAGTTCGTGAACATCAGCGTGGGATCATTAACCGGCACGAGTGATGAAGAGCGCACAATGGTGTGGCCTTTTTGTTCAAAAAACTTTAAAAACTGGGCGCGAATGTCAGCTACTTGCATAAAAAATCCTAAAATTTTTGGGGAGTCAATGTGGTGTTAAGGGCGAATTGCTGCTGAAACAAAGGCTTGCATTATAACAAAACACCTCAGCTGGAGCCGAGGTGTTTGTGTGCTTGATGACTGATCAACGGATTATGCCGACAGTTTGGGATAATCGGTACCCCTTGGCATCACCACCATAAAACGTGCTCGGGTCGGGTGCATTGAGTGGC
>JBIKPB010000016.1:0-14558 GCA_044357705.1 Formosimonas sp.
AAGTTTATCGGCGAATACACCAAGTTTGACAATGCAGATTTTGCGGACGAGTACCAACCAAATTATTAAAACGCATCCATATTGACAACAAATTTCATGCGTAAAGTGAGTTACATGCCATAAAAAATTGCTTCTGCTCCAGAAGCAATTTTTGTATCAACCCGCTCAACTTTATTCCTGAGCATCTGTTGAAGCTTAAAACCGAACAACCGACGCTTACATATTTATCACAGGTTCAACATGCCTACGCCCATTTTTCTTCTGGTTAATTTAATTTTTTTCAGCTCTGCATTTTATTTGGCACGGCGTTTAATTCCTTCACGCTTTTCGTGGCTTGCCAAAGGATTGTCATGGTTCGCTTTGTTTGCACTTTCATCAAGCTTCCCGCTGTATTTCATGACGCGCAACATGCGTGCTGACTCCTCGCCACTGCTTGCCAACCTTATTACCTACGGCATGGGGTTTTTCTCGCTGTTGTTGACCTTTACCGTTTTAAGAGACGTGATTTGGCTTGTTTTCAAACACGGCTCATGGAAAAAGCAAGTTTCCAACGAACGACGTGAGTTTTTACGCAGTTCATCACGTCTGGGTGTCTTGGGCGTAACCACCGCAGTATTTGGCAGCGCAGTGAATAATACGCTCGCCAATCCAACCGTACACCAAGTGCATATACCAATTAAAGATTTACCCACCGAGCTAGAAGGTTTTTCCATCGCTCAAATATCGGACGTGCATGTAGGGCAACTCAAAAATCAAACCGACTATCTCGCGCAAATCGTCCAAGCAGTCAATGCATGCAATGCCGACATCGTTGCCGTCACGGGCGATATCGTAGATGGCTCAGTGCCCCGATTGGCAGGAGATGTCGCCCTGCTAGCCGCGCTTAAAGGCAAATTGGGTACATTTTTTGTCACAGGCAATCATGAGTATTACTCAGGCGCTCCTGCGTGGATTCAGCACTTCAAAAGCATTGGCTGGCAGGTTTTAGAAAACGAGCACCGCGCGATTAACGTCGGTCAAAGCTTAATCACCGTCGCTGGTGTGCACGATCTTAAAGCCGGTGGTCACATCCCCGCTCACGCCTGCAACCCAAAACAAGCCTTAAAAGATGCGCCGACCAATGCCGCATTCACACTGCTGCTCGCGCATCATCCAGGTACGGCCGAACTCACCGATGGCTTAAAGATTGATTTGCAAATCTCAGGTCACACGCACGCCGGTCAATACTTTCCCGCAACATGGCTGGTGCATTGGGTTCACCCTTATTCACAAGGGCTTAATCGACACAACGACATGCAGGTTTACGTCAACTCCGGCACCGGTTACTGGGGCCCCGCGTTACGCACCACAGATATTGTCGGCGAAATTACTTTATTACGCCTTACGCGCGCTTGACGATTTAAAGTGAAGATTGATACCGTAGCTGATTCACTATATTTTTAGCTTTACAGTGATCCGTTTGTACATTTTTGTTGCATAATGTCTCGAAAATTAAACCGAATCTGATCAACAGATCCCTTCGAGACCGATATGAACAAATCGTACACCACACTGCTGCTCGGCAGTCTCTTCGCTACGCTCAGCTTGAACGACGCTCAAGCTGCACCGATCAAAGATAAAACCTATCGCTTCACCATTGTTCACACCAACGACCATCACGGTCACTTTTGGAAAAACAACGATGGCGAGTGCGGGATGGCAGCACAAAAAACCGTGATCGACCGTATTCGCGCAGACGTTAAAGCGCATGGTGGTGAATTGCTGCTACTCAGTGGCGGTGACATTAATATCGGCGTGCCCGAATCCGACATGCAAGATGCCGAACCTGATTTTAAAGCCATGGCACAAATCGGCTTTGATGCGATGGTGCTCGGCAACCATGAGTTTGACAAACCCTTACCCGTACTGGCAAAGCAGCAAAAATGGGTAAAATTCCCCATGCTTTCAGCCAACGTCTACCGCGGTGGTAAACCGATGTTTGAGCCGTACCATATCTTTAACAAAGCGGGCTTAAAAATCGCCGTACTCGGCCTGACAACTGATGACACGCAAAAAATGGTCAATCCAGAAAATTTGCAATACACAGGTTCATGGAAAAGCGGTCGGATCATCAACCCTAAAACCAATGCAACCATCGAGTTTCGCAAACCCGCGACCATCGCCATACAACTTGTTCCAGAGCTACGCAAAAAAGCGGATGTCGTCATCGCGGCAACCCACATGGGGCATTACACCAATGGCAATCACGGCAGTAATGCCGAGGGCGATGTCGAGATGGCGCGTGCGGTCAAAGGCATTGATCTGATCGTGGGCGGTCATTCGCAAAATCCGGTGTGCATGAAAGCCGAGAATGAACGCAATGATGCTTACGTGCCCGGCACCGAATGCAAACCCGACCGTCAAAATGGTACATGGATTGTACAAGCGCACGAGTGGGGTAAATACGTCGGCCGCGCCGACTTCAGCCACACCAACGGCGTATTGACCTTGGATCGCTACGCTTTGATTCCTGTTAATCTCAAAAAAACAGTCACCGCTGCGGACGGCAGCAAAAGCAAGGTACTCTACACCGAGGAGATTCCCGAAGATCCGCAAATGCTCGCGTTTTTAGCCCCCTATCAAGAAAAAGGTCAAAAGGTTTTGGGCGTTGAAATCGGCACAACCAACGGCACGCTCAACGGTGATCGAACACGCGTCCGCTCGCAGCCCACCAACTTGGGCAAACTCATCGCGCAAGCCATGCTGGAGAAAGCCAAAGCCGACTTTGCCGTCATGAACTCAGGTGGCGTGCGCGACTCCATCAACGATGGCAAAATCACTTACAAAGATATTTTGAAAGTACAACCCTTTGGCAATACTTTGGGTTATGCGGACTTAACCGGCCAAGAAACCCTCGACTACCTCAACGCTGTACTCAAAATCAGCGCCGGCTCCGGCGGTTTTGCACAATTAGCGGGCGTTAAAGCGACTTATGACAACGGTATCGTACGCAATGTCATGATTGGCGGCAAACCATTGGACTTAAACAAAACCTACCGCTTAGCAATCAATAACTTTGCCGCTGACGGCGGTGACGGTTACCCAAAAATTAGAGGGGTAAATCCGACTTACGTCAACACCGGTTTTGTCGATGCCGACGTTCTTAAAGGATTCATCATCAAAAACTGCCGGATCAACGCAGCGTCTTTCGATCCGGCAGATGACATCGTGCGCATCATGCCGCCTGCACCAACAACAGACAAACCACTTGAAAAAAAAACCTTAATCATCAAAGCGCATCAAGTGCACTGAGGTCAAACCGTTTGCTTGTAAAGAGAACTGAACTCAAGTTGATCTGACAAAACTTGTAAACCATTACGGAAAAAATAAGCCTACTTTTTCCGTATTCACCAAAAGGAGTTCACCATGTTCTTCGGTAAACCTTGGTCAGAATGGATCGCGCAATATGCGCAAAGCCATACCCATCCGATTAATCGTGCCTGTCACATGATCGGTATCCCGTTAGTCGCAGGTTCAATCGTCTTATTGCTGCTGGCATTGATGATCCCATCGTTGTGGCATATCGCATGGCTGCTGTTTATTGTCGGCTGGATTTTTCAGTTTATCGGCCACACCTTTGAGCGCAAAATGCCCGAGTTTTTTAAAGACTGGCGATTTTTATTTGTGGGCTTGCGTTGGTGGTTACAAAAAATCTTGAGAGGCAAGTCATGAATATGCCTGAATTACTGCGCTGGCAATGGTCGGATTAGACGGCAAAACATCAAAACAAACGCAGCAATATGCTGATTCATATCGTTGCGGTGCCATTATTTTGGATCGCGTTATTTCTATTAATTCGTGGATTTGGCCGCATCATTTATGCGGCACCCACCAGCTCTTTCACCACCGCCGCCAAATTCACGCGCACATGCGCTTCATCGGGTAGCTCACCCGCGGCATAAGTGGCACCACCTTGCCCCGTCAAAACCAAATACGGGTGGCAACCGACGGCTTTGGCCGCATGCATGTCGTTGATCGTATCACCGACATAAACCACCTCATCCAAACGCACATCAAACCGCTCAGCAATGTCTTTCAACATCGTAGGCGATGGCTTGCGACATGTGCAACACGCATCAGCCGAGTGTGGACAAAAGAAAATTGCCTCGATTTGACCACCTGCCGCTTCGACTTCGGCGTGCATTTTTTGATGAATCGCATTTAAGTTCGAGATCGTGAGCTTACCCAGCATGATGCCCGGCTGATTAGTCGCCACCACCACGCGAAAATTGGCTTGATTCAATTTAGCCAAAGCATTAAGACTACCTTCAATCGCAACCCATTCATCGGGCGTGGTGACGAAGCCATCGCGATGTTCGTTAATCACACCATCTCGACTGAGAATGATGAGCTTGTGATTGCTGTGTTCCATATACTTCCTCTTTATATATGCAGTGCATTTTACTCCATCAATGCGCGGCGCAGCTAAACTCTGTTATGATTGGTTCAATTAACCGCACGTTCGTATTTTATTTAAGGTGACCCCCATGTCCTTGATCAGTCAAATTCTGATTGCCCTCGTCGCACTCATCCACATTTATATCGTTTACCTTGAAATGGTGCTGTGGAACACCCCAAAAGGACATAAAGCATTTAACATGACACCTGATCAAGCCAACCAAAGCCAAGTGTTGGCCGCTAATCAAGGGCTGTACAATGGATTTTTGGCAGCGGGTTTGGCCTGGGCTTTAGTTCATCCTAATGCGGCTTTTGGGGTGCAAATCGCGACATTTTTCTTGATTTGCGTGACCGTCGCTGGTGTTTATGGTTCGCTGACCGCAGCGAAAAAAATCCTTTATATTCAAACCTTACCCGCCGTTGTGGCACTGGCTGCGTTGTATTTTTTATAAATCACATCGTTTAAATCACCGCCGTTATTTTATTACCAAAATACGTACAAACACGGCATAATATCTGCCTTGCCCCCCCCTGATTGGAATACTCCATGCTTTATCAAGTTCGCGAATGGCAACAACATTTTTTACAACCGATGACCCGCATCGCACAAAAGTTGTCCGAATTAGCCGCCAACCCCTTCAACCCATGGTCTTACACTGCAGCCGGACAGCACGCTTACGCCGGCTTTGAGTTACTCCATCGTTTGGGTAAAGAATACGAGAAACCCACATTCGACATCACCTCAGTCATTGTTGATGGCAAATCGGTCGGTGTGACCGAGCATATTGTCGAAGCTAAAGCATTTTGCCAGTTGCGCGAGTTTGTCCGCGACGTACCTGCGGCAGTCAAAAAATCCAGTCCGACGGTTTTAGTCTGTGCACCCTTGTCCGGTCATCATTCCACGTTACTGCGTGACACGGTCCGCACGTTATTACAAGATCACAATGTCTTTATCACGGACTGGATCGACGCCCGAATGGTACCCTTGTCCGAGGGGCCGTTCGACTTGGACGATTATGTTACTTACATTCAAGAATTCATCCGTTCTCTTGGCTCTGACATTCACCTGTTATCAGTGTGTCAACCAACCGTACCGGTATTGGCAGCAGTGTCGTTAATGGCGAGCAACGGTGAAAAGCTTCCCCGCAGCATGACCATGATGGGCGGCCCGATCGATACGCGCGAAAGCCCGACAGGCGTCAATGACTTGGCGACCGAACGCCCATTGTCGTGGTTTGAAAACAGCGTGATTTATGCCGTACCGACCAAATATCCGGGCTACTTGCGTAAGGTTTATCCAGGCTTTTTGCAGCACGCTGGTTTCGTTGCGATGAATCCAAACCGCCACGCGACCTCGCACTGGGACTATTACCTAAACTTATTGCAAGGCGATGACGAAGACACTGAAGCGCATCGCAAGTTTTATGATGAATACAATGCCGTACTCGATTTGCCAGCCGAGTTTTATCTCGACACCATCAAAATTGTGTTCCAAGAACACGCGTTACCCAACGGCACTTGGCACATCAACGGTCAACGCGTCGCACCAGAAGACATCAAAGGCGTGGGCTTATTGACAATCGAAGGCGAGTTAGATGACATTTCCGGTCTCGGTCAAACCCGTGCTGCCTTGAAACTGTGCAGCGGCATTCCTAACAACAACAAGCAGCATTACACGGCAATCGGTGCCGGCCACTACGGCATTTTCTCCGGTCGTCGTTGGCGCGAAATGGTTTATCCGCAAGTTCGTGATTTTATTGCGGCTCGTCAACCCAAAGCGAGCACATCACAAACTGCGAATACAGCAAAAGAAAGCTCAGCTAAAGCTTCTACCCCTAAAACGCACACCTCAAAAGCAACCGCAGTATCGGTTAAAGCCAGTAAGCCGGCCGTCAAAAAAATGGCTGAACCCAAAGCCAAGCAGACTGTCGCTTCATCTAAAGTTGCATCCACTGCAAAAAAAACGGTGATTAAACAGACCACCGTCACAAAAACAGCACCGACTAAAACAACTGTTACAACTAAAGCGAGCCCCACCAAAGCCATTACTGCAAAAGTGACGCCTACTAAAGTTACCGTTGCAAAATCAGCCACTCAAGCCAAAGCATCGATCGCTAAAGCCAAAGTTGGATTGACGCAAAATAAAACCACCGCGCGTCCCGCGGTTAAAGTCGACTATGCAAAAATTGCCAATCTCAAGGTCAAGTCTTAATCGACCTCATTGGATCCAAGCATCAGCTTCATAAGCAACGCTTTAATTCTTCAGCGGTCAAACAAACGCTTTGACCGCTGACTCATTTTTATAGCACGGTATGACCGATTTACACCACCTCTCCGAGCAGATCAACAACGTATTGCCGCAAACACAATGCACCCAATGCGGTTACGACGGCTGCGCACCGTATGCACACGCCATTGCGTTTGACGGAGTGAATATCAACCAGTGCCCACCGGGTGGGCAAAAAGGCATTGCAGCACTCGCGCGCATTACCGGCCGTCAAATTCTACCGTTAAATCCAAACAATGGCGTTGAGCAGCCCTTGCGCGTCGCGCAGATTGTCGAAGCGGAGTGCATTGGTTGCACCAAATGTATTCAAGCCTGCCCCGTTGATGCAATCATCGGTACATCCAAATTCATGCATACTGTCTTGACAGATTTATGTACCGGCTGCGAATTATGTGTCCCGCCTTGCCCTGTTGACTGCATCGAAATGCCACAAGCCGAAATTGATGAGTGGACGCATGCCGATGCACAGGCGGCACGGACTCGCTTTGAAATGCGTAATCAGCGCTTGCTGCGGGAGCAACATGAGTTGAACGAAAAGCGTATTCAGAAAAACGGACTAAAACTGACGACCGTGAATGAAGATGAGCACAAACTCAGCATCGTCGAAGCGGCTTTAGCGCGTGCGCGGGCACGGCGCGGCAACTAACAGCATACTAAAATCACTCAAGTGCCTATGACGAGCAATCCTCGTCATTTTTTCAGCCTATTTAAAACACATCAAATCTAAAATCAGTTCGCTGCGTGTAGGCATGATTCGCATCCATCGCCGCTGGATGATCACCATTACTCGCCCAAACATGCGGCAATTTTTGCGTCTCAATGCACAAAGCATCATGTGGCGTGCCGACGGCGCCATGACGGAGTTGTTCACCGCTCGCGTAATTGTGCGCATACAACACCACGCACGGCTGATTGCTCCATACACTCAAACGACGACCGCTGTGCGGATCCTGCAATACCACTTGAGGTATTTCGCGCAGACCTTGATCCAAAATAAAATAATGATCAATTCCTCGCGCACGAACAATGCGAGGATCAGAGCTGTTTAAAGCATTGCCTAAAGGCTTTGCAATTCGAAAGTCAAACGCGCTGCCATCCACAGCCCACTCATCTCCAGTGACGATTAAATCATCACTCATCACACACACCTTACTCGCTTGAACCTGAAAAGCATGTTGTGTCACGTCAACGCGCGCATTGCCAGACAAATTAAAATACGCGTGATTGGTCAAATTACACACTGTCGGTGCATCGGCAACCCCGTGGTAAATGATCGAGACCGTATTGTCATCAGTCAAAACATACGTCACCTCAACGGTCAGCGTCGCCGGATAACCGTTTTCCCCTGCCGGACTGATGTACTCAAAACGCACGCTCGTATAATCGGCTTCATCAACTACTTGCGCCACCGTCCAAGGCTGTTGCCACATCGCATTCGCACCGCCGTGCAATTGATGCAGACCCGAATTAGCAGTAACGGCATAATCCTGCCCATTCAGATGAAAGCGACTGTCGGCGATCCGCCCTGCCACACGACCAACCACGCAACCAAAAAACGACGGATTGGCGATGTAATCATTCATGTCGTCATACGCCAACGTCACGCTCTCGATCACGCCATTTCGATCTGCAACACGTGCATCGACCCAGGTCGCACCCCAATTCATCAACTCGATTTGCATACCATGACGGTTGGTCAAAGTAAAATGCTCGACGTTATGCTGGCCAAGATTTAAGGTCTGTTGATGAATGGTCATGAGGATGGGCTTCTAAATTATTGTAAAAGGATTGGCAAATTTTAATATAAAAAGGCGACCACTTCGCAGCAGTCGTCAACATAAAAAAACCTTTGCTACTGAACTAAGTAAGGATTTACTTTTTTCGTATTTAAGATGACTTTTTGTTGTTGTACAAATCATACCAAACGGCGAGCAATGCTCGCGCACAAACGTCCATCCCGCCAACATGACCGTGGAATAAATCAGCAGCATCAATGGATTGACGACGAACCTTAGCGTCAAAGTTACAACCACCCGTTTTGAAACCACCCGCTTGCATGATCTAATACATGCTCATGGTCAACTCAGGCACATTGCTCGGGAATTGATCGGTATCCCAACCGAGCTGATAATCGCCGCGGTTCATATCCAAGCTACCGAAAATACCGAGTGCCAAAGCAGTCGCCACTTCGTACTCAAAGCTATGACCCGATAAGGTCGCATGGTTCGCTTCGATATTGACCTGAACTTCTTTTTCTAAACCAGCGCGCGCAAGTAATCCATAAACCGTTGTAGTATCGAAATCATATTGGTGCTTCGACGGTTCACGCGGTTTCGGTTCGATCAAAATTACGCCTTTAAAGCCGATCTGTGTTTGTAATCGACCACCATATTGAGGAACCGCCCCATCTGATCCAACTCGTGACCCATGTTGGTATTGAGCAATGACTCATAACCTTCACGACCACCCCACAAGGCATAATTTTCACCACCAAGCTGCAAAGTAGCGTCCATTGCATCGCGCACTTGTGCCGCTGCCATGGCAAATAACTCAGGATTCGGGTTGGTCGCCGCACCCGACATAAAACGGCGATGGCTGAATAAATTGGCGGTACCCCACAGCAACTTCATACCCGTGCGTTCTTGATGCACCGAGAGCTTCTCGACCATGTGGCGGAAATTATTATGGCTTTCGCGCGGGCTTGCGCCTTCCGGTGCAACGTCACGATCGTGGAAGCAATAATACGGCACACCGAGCTTGCTGAAAAAATCAAACGCCGCATCGGCTTTTTGCTCAGCCAACTCAAGCGGCGTGCCGCCTTCAAACCACGGACGTTGAAACGTTCCGCCGCCAAAAGGATCCAAACCGCCCCAGCAAAACGTATGCCAATAACACGCAGCAAAGCGCAGGTGCTCTTTCATGGTTTTACCCAACACGACTTGTTCGGGATTGTAATAGCGCCATGCCACTGGATTGTCAGAGGCTTCACCTTCAAACTTGATCGGCGCAATGTCTTTAAAAGACATCACTCATGTGTGTCTTCAAATGGTTCCAGCAAAACTATTTTGCGGAAAATAAAATTTTGTCCATGCAAAAACTGTAGTACAAAATCGAATGACAATCCACCGCATAAACGATGAATCAAGAATATCAAGCTTTAAAAAAAGGCTTCAATGCACGATATAAATCTCTAAACTTCTCGTAGCGTGCATCCAAACCCTCGACTACTTTTGGCTCAAATATTGCTGATATCTGTGGTTTGACACAGACTTCAGACTCCGGCAAGCCACACGCCAATGCCCCTAAACGCGCCGCACCCAATGCACAACCCCTCCGAACCAACATGTGTGTGAATTGTTACTTGCAGCGCATTCGCCAATAATTGCGCCCAAAAGCTGCTGCGCGAACCACCACCCACCAAAGACAACTCAGTGACTTGCGTACCCGCCGCACGCAATGCATTCAAACCATAGAGCAAACCAAACGTCACGCCCTCGATCAACGCATAAGCCAAATGTGCGCGCGTGGTTTCGTGGGTCATACCAAAAAATACACCTTGCGCGTGCGGATCATTGTGCGGTGTGCGCTCACCCGATAAATACGGCAAAAAGATCGGCGCGCTAGCGGTATCGTCAGCAGTTAATGCTTCAGCCTCGGCCAACAATTCCGCTTCTTTCACACCCACCGTGTTACACAACCAGCGCAAGCCGCTCGCCGCCGATAGCATCACACTCATCTGATGCCAACGATTCGACAATGCATGGCAAAACGCATGTACCGCAGCTGCAGGATTAGGTCGATATTGATCATTCACCACAAACAACACGCCTGATGTACCGAGTGAAATAAAGCCATCACCACTTGCCACCGCACCAATGCCGACCGCACTGGCTGCATTGTCACCACCGCCGCCAGCGACTTTGACATCGACTGATAAGCCGAACTGCGTCGCAACCGCTGTGCTTAAAGTGCCCGATACTTCGCTGCCCTCGACCAAGCTCGGCATGTATGAGCGATCCAATTTCGTCGCCGCCAATAATTCGTCAGACCAGTCGCGTTTGCTCACATCCAACCACAACGTACCGGCCGCGTCCGACATTTCAGAGACGAACTCGCCCGTCAACAAGAACCGGATGTAATCTTTGGGTAACAGCACTTTTCGTGTTGCGGCAAAAACTTCAGGCTCGTGCTTGGCGACCCACAGCAATTTTGGTGCCGTAAAACCGGCATCGCCAAATTACCAGCGAGCGTATACAGGTTCGGCACCGCAGCAGTCAATTCTTCACACTCCAAATGACTGCGCACGTCATTCCACAAAATCGCGGGACGCAGCACCTGATTGTGTGCATCCAATAAAACCGCGCCGTGCATTTGCCCAGACAAGCCGATGGCTTGTATTTCCGCATATTCCTTCGGCACTTGAGCGCGCAACTCCTCCAGCGCAACAATTGTCGCAGCCCACCAATCCGCCGGATCTTGCTCCGACCAAATTGCTTGCGGTCGCGATACGGTGAGCGGCGCACCTTGCGTTGCAATGATTTGCCCTGCTGTATTCATCAGTAGCGCTTTGACTTCCGATGTGCCGTAATCAAGCCCTAAAAACATAATGTCTCCGTTTCTGAATTAATTAATTTTTTTAGAATACCAATTGGATTTATTTTAGAAAGAAACAGGATTTTGATCCGTCTTATAAAATAATTAGTAAATTACTCCTAAAAATGCAATATGCTGCAAAAAAAACAATTCACTCGAACAACAAATTACCCTAAAATCAGACCAGCCCAAACACTCATAAACAAATTGTTTTGCTTACAAGCACAGCTATATTTCGCATCCCTTTATTTTTATAGTCATTTTTTTGATGCGCGTATAAACACCTCAACTTCGTTTTTCATTTTTAGCATCTTTTGGGACACTTTTTATGACATTCACCAGCAATCACAGCGACCTCAAACAAATCAATCGCTTGGCCGTCATTAATCTGGTCAAGACACATCCGGGTATTTCACGTGCCGATCTGGCCAAACGCACAAGGCTCAACAAATCAACCATCGGTAAATTAGTACAAGAATTGTTGGACGAGCACTGGTTACAGGAGGATCACACGCCAACCCTGCTCGATGGTGCGGGTCGACGCCCGACGGGGTTAACGCTGAATGGCAACGTTTTGGCGCTACTCGGTGCGGAAATTGGTGTGGATTACATCACCGTACTCGCCTGCTCAATCACCGGCGAAACATTGTTTAACTCGACCCTACCTTACCTACATGGTGATATGGCAGCTTCTTTGGATCAACTCATTGAATTACTTGCCCATGCGTGGCGCATCATGGATACGATGCAGCATCAAGTACTTGGTTTGGGCATTGCGGTACCGGGTTTGGTCAATGCGCTGGATGAAAAAATCATTGATTTGCCGAATTTGAGCTGGCACGACGTGTCGATGGCAGATGCTTTGCGCGAGCGCTTTGCAGCTCGAAAGATGCCCAACATACCGGTCACGATCATCAACGATGCCAATGCTGCGGCACTGTCTGAATTCGTTTTCGGTCATACGCAATACCGCCGCAGCGCATTGGTACATATGACCATCGGCATCGGCATCGGTGCTGGAATCATTACCGAAAAAGGGCTGTATCGCGGCTTCAATGGCTGGGCAGGTGAAATCGGCCATTCAATTTTGCAACCCGTCAATGGCCGTCTGTGTGCATGCGGCCAACATGGCTGCGTCGAAACACTGGTCTCGCAACGGGCACTCAGCCAGGCCGTTACTGATGATGAACACTTATTATCCATCGACGCATTGCAACGACGACTTGCCAAAGATGATGATAAAGTCAAACAGGGCTTAAATACTGTGGGACATTATTTAGGTATCGTATTGCGTAATGTCGCAAATATTCTGAATCCGGAAACCATCGTTATCGGTGGTCCGATGAGCCAATTTGGTGTACATTTGATCGAACCAACCATTAAAAGTTTTAAAGCGCATACGGGTCGTAACCACATTCAGCCAAACATCCAATTGTGCGAGTTCGGTCACAATGCCGCGGCACTCGGAGCCGCCGCGGCAATCTTAAGCCAACATGTCGAACCAATGGGCACGCCGACACATTTGACCCATCAAGGCTTATTACGCTGACTCACAACCATTTGACCCTAAAAAAATCCCAGCATTGATGCTGGGATTTTAATTCTAAATCTGAATTTATTTGGTGTCAGTCGAGTATCTTTGCGATCAACCCGATGGGGCATCATCACCGCTACTCAATAAAGTCACCAACAACTTATCGATTTTTGCACCATCAACATCGACCACTTCAATCTTAAAATTATTCCAAACAAACGACTCACCAACTTTAGGAATCCGCCCCATTTCCTCCAACACCAACCCGCCCATCGTATTGATATCATAATCGCTCGCGTATTCATCCACGTCAAAATAACGTAAAAACTCATGAAACGGATAATGACCGTCGATCAACAAACTGCCATCATCCCGTTTATCGACCGTAAAATCATCACGATACATTTCATCCACGCTACCAACCAGCGCATCGGCAATATCACTCATTGCAATGATGCCAATCAGATGACCGTACTCATCCGTGACTAGACTGTGCTTGCTATACTCTTGTTTGAACTGCGTCAATAATTTATAAGCATTGGTATTGCCAGACGCCCACTGCACCGGATGCAAATGCGCACGCAGGCTAAAGTCATTGTCATCAATATGTCGAAACAAATCCTTTAGCGAAACCGCACCGATGATTTCATCCAGACTGTTTTCATAAACAGGGTAAAACGAATGCAAACCTTCCGCCACCGCAAGTCGAACTGCGTGTGCATCATTATCAACATTGAGCGCAATGATATCGCCCTTATGTGTCATTAAAGACGCAACGCGGCGATCACCTAAATTAAACACACGCTCCACAATCTCTTGCTCGATTTGCTCAATCTCACCGCCATCCGTGCTCTCTTGCACCATCGCCTTGATTTCTTCCTCAGTCACCGACTCTCCCGACGACTTGATTCTCAAGACCTTTAGAATCACTTCACTACTGAAACTCAACAACCAAACGAACGGTGCAACAACTTTAGAAATTATATTCATCGGACGCGCCAACGCACGAGCGACCAACTCAGGATGCGTCATACCAATGCGCTTAGGCACCAATTCACCCAATACAATAGAAAAATAAGTCAGCACCACTACCGTAATTACCACCGAAGCACTGGTCGCATAACGTGCAACCAACGGAAACTGCTCTAAAACTCGTTGCAAATCTTGGGTGATGCTGTCACCACTGTAAATACCCGTCAAAATGCCAATCAACGTAATTCCGATTTGAACGGTCGATAAAAACCGACTGGGACTCTGCGCAATATTCAGTGCCGTCCGTGCACTAACACTGCCCTTTTTAGCCGCAGCCTCAAGGCGAACTTTTTTAGCCGAAAGCGTCGCGATTTCAGCCATTGAAAACATGCCGTTCAATAAAATCAAGAATAAAACAATGAGCAATTCCATGAGGGACTTATAAAATTAATAATGGCTCATTTTAAACGATTTAAGACCGTCTACGTCGATACATTACAAAGAACAGGAAACTGAAGAGTAACTTTACGCACTAAGTTAAGCTCCAATCTGCTCTGCGTGATGAACCCGAATTTCTGTTTATCACTATCAACTAATTCAATCAACACAACGTCCGCTCATTATTTTCTACATTGATTAGAGGTGGCCTCACAAAATTGAACAACCCTATAAGTGATAAAGTTTACTCAACAAGCCAGTAAAATGGCAGAAAAAGGAGTAACACAATGTCACGCC
>JBIKPB010000266.1:0-2541 GCA_044357705.1 Formosimonas sp.
GCTTAAGTGAGGTCTTTTCATGGCAACTTTCGATTTGGTGATTGAAGTCAACCATGTGATGCCTCACTTGGCCTTTTTCAATCTGCGAAAATTGCTATTCGTACTTTAATTCACCATTCATTAAAAAGTCATTCACCATGAAAATATTGTCCGTTGCCATCGTCGGTTTGGGTCGCTTGGGCAAACGCCACGCACTTAATTTACAGTTTCGCATCGCCAATGCGCAGATTGTCGCTGCTTGTTCTCCACTCCCAGATGAGTTGGATTGGGCACGTGAAAATTTAGGCGAAGTGAGTTGTTATGCAGATTATCAAGATGTCCTGAATGATCCAGCCGTACAAGCCGTGGTTTTGATCACGCCAACAACCTTACATGCAGAGCAAATCATCGCAGCATTACAAGCGGGCAAGCATGTTTTTTGCGAAAAACCGCTTGCGCTTAATATCTCGGATTGCGAACGCGTCGAAGCAGTCGCTACACAAAATCCACAGCTTAAAGTCATGATCGGTTTTGTTCGTCGCTTTGATCCGAGCTATTACAGCGCTTGGCAAACATTGCAAACGCAAAGCATGGGCGAACCGTTTTTTGTGCGTTCACAAACCTGCGACCAACTCGACCCAAGCGGTTCGTTCGTCAAATTCGCAGCGACCAGTGGCGGTTTGTTTATGGATTGTTCGGTACACGATATTGATTTGGCACGCTGGCTGCTCGGCAATCCCAATCCGGTTCGTGCTTATGCGAGTGGCGTATGCAGTCATTATCCGGAGCTTAAAGCATTCAACGACATTGATAACGGTGTAGCAACGGTTGAGTTTGACAATGGCAAAATGGCGGTATTCTATGCTTCGCGCACATTTGCTCACGGTCACGAAACCCGCACAGAAGTGATCGCACAAAATGGTAATCTGACCATCGGCGATGGCGCACAGCAAAATCGTGTGGTGATGTCAAAATCCGAGGGCGTTTTACATCAAACGACACCTGATTTCTTTGCACGATTCTCGGAAGCTTTTTTATTGGAGTTGGAGCATTTTGTCGATGCGGTGTTGCACGACTCAGTCTTGCGTTTGAATTTAAGCGATGCTAGAGCCGCCACGCAAATTGGTTTAAAAATCACCCAAGCCTTGCACTCAGGTGAAATTCAAACATTTTAATTGCAAGATTCAACCTCATTGATCTTGTTTGACCATAACCAACTTACTGGTGTCAAAGCCGGCATTTTTAGCTTTTTGAATCAACTCTTGTTTGAGGCTATCGTCAATCGTCGGCGTGCGTGAAAGAATCCATAAATACGAAAGTTTCGGTCCACTGACCAATGCGTAGCGATATTGCGGATCTAAATCATAAACAATGTAGCCGCCATAAAACGGCCCAAAGAATGAAACTTTGAGGTGAGCGGTATTCGGATTTTTGACAAAAATCGCTCGCCCGACTGACTCTTTCCATTTTTGTTTTGCTTCTGAATAGCCGCGATTGACCACTTTGATAGAGCCATCCGGATTAGGCGTATACTCGGCAGTAACACGAGACAAGCCTTTTTCAAAACGATGATCAAGTCGTGCAATCTCATACCACTTGCCGCTATAACGAGCAGCGTCGAATGGCGTCACTGGGGTAATTCCGGGTGGCGTTTTGATGCTGGCGCAACCGTACATAAAGTACGATGCACCTAAAACAATAACGGCTAGGTTGAATAGTCTCATGTCAATCTCCTCAAGGTTATCTACGGATATGGGTGTGCGTCGACACCCCTATTCTACGGATTACTATACTCAATACTACTTACCTTACATCGACACGTGGCTCTTTAACACTCAAACTTCTACATCAGCCTCAGCACGCTCGACAGATTTTTTACGAGATGACTTGATGTCCAAAATGATTTTAGCTTCAGTGTTGGAATAATCCACTGTTACCACGCCACCGTGTTGTAATTTACCGAACAACAACTCATCGGCCAATGCACGACGCACCGTGTCTTGAATCAAACGTGACATTGGACGCGCGCCCATGAGCGGATCAAAGCCAGCTTTGGCCAAATGCACACGTAATGCATCAGTAAAATGAATCTCGACTTTTTTCTCATGCAATTGTGACTCAAGCAACATGAGGAATTTATCCACTACTTGCATGGTGATTTTCTCATCCAATGCGCTGAATGGAACAATCGCATCAAGGCGATTGCGGAATTCAGGACTGAATGCTCGCTTGATTTCTTCAGAGTCATCTTGGCTGACCGATGTTTTAGTAAAGCCGAGCGAATGTTTCTGACCTGCCGCAGCACCCGCATTGGTGGTCATGATGATGATCACATTGCGAAAATCCGCCTTGCGACCATTGTTATCCGTCAACGAACCGTGATCCATCACTTGCAGCAATACGTTAAAAATATCCGGATGCGCTTTTTCGATTTCATCGAGCAACAGAACCGCATGTGGTTTTTTAGTAATCGCATCAGTCAACAATCCACCTTGATCAAAGCCGACATAACCCGGCGGCGCACCAATCAAGCGGCTCACTGCATGACGCTCCATGTACTCG
>JBIKPB010000166.1:0-4168 GCA_044357705.1 Formosimonas sp.
ACTCAATGCATCCGTGCTGAACAAAGATTTGGACAATTGCTGGGAAGTTCTGGCTGAGCCAATTCAAACCGTCATGCGTCGTTATGCGATCGAAAATCCGTATGAGCAGTTAAAAGAGCTCACGCGTGGTAAAGGAATTACGCGCGAAGCATTGCAAGAGTTTATCGGTGGTTTGGCGATTCCTGACGCTGAAAAAGCGCGATTGTTGACCATGACTCCGGCGAACTATATTGGTGATGCGGTGTCATTGGCTCAAAATATTTGAGTGCTTTAATTTCAAGGTGCGGCGGCTCCACAGTGTCTCCGCACTCTTGTTTTATGATGCGTCGTAATCATCGAATTGTCAACGTGATGCATGAATCGCTTGAACTGTGAAGAGATAGACGAATTGGTTTTTTATTTGTTTTGTTAGCAATAATCAGTGTCCGACTCCAAAATTTCTACTACCCGAAAATAAGTAAGTTTTTCCGAATAATTATAAGTTGCACTGGAAGCATAATGAACACCAAACACCACATCAAATACCCTCCTTCAATGATTTTGCTGCATGGCGTAATTGCTGTGTGCATGATCGCGACTTTAATCATCGGTTGGATACTCGATGAAAACCGCGATTTGATCGGGCTACATAAATCGCTGGGCATCACCGTTTTGTTTTTGACTGCTTTTCGTATCGTCAATCGTTTTCGTGTTGCCGCACATGTGCCTGAGTCTGTTTATCCAGTAGGTTCATTACAACGTATTTTAGAAAAGTCAGTGCACGGACTGCTTTATATCACGATGATCACCACGCCTATCTTTGGCTGGTTATTGAGTAGTGCGGCGGGACGTTCGGTCAGTTTTTTTGGTTTGTTTGATTTACCGATGTTGATGGCTGAAAATCCTGCGATGCGATCGACCATCAAAAATTTGCATGAGTTATCGGCAAACGTATTTTTTGGGTTGCTGGTGCTGCATATTGTGGGGGGCATCGTACATATGGTGAAAGAAAAACGTAATATTTTTAAACGCATGCTGCCGTAATTTGAGAAAAATTTTAAACCCCATCAATCAAAACCCAGCCTTGTGCTGGGTTTTGTGTGTAAAACAACAAATTAGGTTTTGACTTTTAAGCGAGCAACAGTTTTTAACTTAAAAGAAGTTTGTCATAATTATATTTCTCAACTTTGGCCCCGCTTGGTCTTGTTTTGCGTGATGCCTTGGCTGTTGTTTTTTCCAGTCGCACCTATGATGACAGTGTTGAGCATTTGAAATACATCAAATCGCAAGAAGCGTTTGAAACACACCCACGGTCAACTAAATGCGTTGCGGTAAAGTACGTATCGCCTTGGCATTATTCCACGAAAAGCACAAGTCGGCAGCAGCTTCATAAGGTAGCCATTGGTATTCAGTATGTTCTAATGCTGCTAATTGAATCTTGATGTCGGTTTGTGCTACTTTTAAGCCAAACCAGTGTTCAGTATTGCGCGTCACGCCATCTGCGTAACGATGTCGCCATTCAGGGAAGATTTCATACTCAGAAGTATGTTGCCAATCTTGCAAATCATGCTCATCAGCGATCAAGCCAGTTTCTTCATATAACTCCCTAATTGTAGCCGCGCGCGGCACCTCATCTTCAAAATCTAAACTCCCCGTAATGCATTGCCAAAAGTCTTTTTCAAACTCACCTGTGAGAGCTTTTTGCGTACGTTTCATCATCAAAACCTGTAAGTCAGCTGTATAAACCACTACGAGAACGGAAATCGGAATTTTTGGTGTGCTCATAATTATTTCCAAAATGCGACAGCAACCGCGCCTATCACCAATGCAAAACTAATCAAATAGCGCCAATGAAAAGGTTCTATGCTGCACTCTGATCAACGATGGCAATATCAGATGGTTGGGTTATCAACGATTACTTAACGAGCATGGAGTACAGCAAAGCATGTCGAGAAGAGCTAATTGCTTGGACAATGCAGTTACAGAAAGCTTTCTTGGTACATTAAAATCAGAATTCTTTTATCAACAGGAGTTTAGAAGTATTGAGCAACTCCAAGAAGATTTAAAAGAATATATTCACTATTACAACCATGACCCGGATCAAGTTAAAATTAAAAGGACTGAGTCCTGTCGATTTTAGGATTCAGTCCTTAACCTCCGCCTAATTTTACTGTCCAACTTTCTGGGGGCAGTTCACAAAGGCGGGGCTTCAATTGAACTCAAAGCTTAAGCTTCTTCGCGTTTGACTTCTGCCAACTTGACTTCGTTGTTGCGCAAACGAATGTGTAATTCGCGCAATTGCTTTTCATCCACCGGTGACGGTGCATGAGTCAATAAGCATTGTGCACGTTGGGTTTTAGGGAAGGCAATCACGTCACGGATCGATTCGGCACCCGCCATCATGGTTACGATACGGTCGAGGCCAAACGCAATGCCACCATGTGGAGGCGCGCCGTATTGCAATGCGTCGAGCAAGAAACCGAATTTGTCTTGAGCCTCAATGGCATCGATTTTGAGGGCGCGGAATACTTTGCTTTGTACTTCCTCACGATGAATACGCACCGATCCACCACCGATTTCCCAGCCGTTGAGCACCATGTCATAAGCTTTCGCCGTGCATAAGCCAGGGCTGGTTGATAAATGATCTTCGTGACCGTCTTTCGGTGCCGTAAACGGATGATGACAAGCGACCCAGCGACCGCCTTCGTCATCGTACTCAAACATGGGGAAGTCAACCACCCATAATGGTTGCCAGTCTTGGCTGGCATGACCTTTTTCATGGCCGATTTTGATGCGCAATGCACCGATGGCATCGTTGACGACTTTGGCGCGATCAGCACCAAAGAAAATGATGTCGCCATTTTGTGCGCCAGTACGACTCAAAACTTCGGTCAAAGTTGCATCGTCGATGTTTTTAACGATCGGTGATTGCAAACCCTCACGACCTTTTTCGATTTCGTTGACTTTGATGTAGGCCAAACCTTTTGCACCGTAAATACCCACGAATTGAGTGTAGGCATCAATTTCCGAGCGAGTGAGTTCTGCGCCGTTCGGCACGCGCAAGGCAACAACACGACCATCTTCGAGGTTTGCAGCTGAGTTGAATACTTTAAATTCAACCGTTTTCATCAAATCCGTTAATTCGGTGAATTGCAATTTAACGCGTAAATCGGGTTTGTCCGAACCGTATAATGCCATTGCATCGGCGTAAGTCATGCTTGGGAATGGATTGGCGAGCTCGACTTCCAAAACTTCTTTAAACACGCCGCGAATCATGCCTTCAAACAGACTGCGGATGTCTTGCTCTGACATGAACGAGGTTTCGATATCGACTTGCGTGAATTCGGGTTGGCGATCAGCACGTAAATCTTCGTCGCGGAAGCATTTGACGATTTGATAATAACGATCGAACCCTGACACCATCAGCATTTGTTTAAACAATTGCGGTGACTGTGGCAACGCAAAGAATTGACCTTCATGTACCCGTGAAGGTACGAGGTAATCGCGTGCACCTTCGGGAGTTGATCTGGTCAACATTGGTGTTTCGATGTCGATGAAATCGTTGGCATCGAGGAATTTACGAATCGCCATCGCTGTTTTGTAACGTAACTTCATGTTGTATTGCATTTGCGGACGGCGCAAGTCTAAAACGCGGTGGGTCAAACGCGTGGTTTCCGAGAGGTTTTCTTCATCTAACTGGAATGGGGGCGTAATTGACGCGTTTAAAATTTCTAATTCTTTCGCGACGATTTCGATTTCACCCGTTGCGAGTTTGGTATTGATCAAGCCTGCATCGCGTAAGCTGACGCGACCGATGACCTTAACGCAAAATTCGTTGCGCAAAGAACCTGCAGTTTCAAACATACTATTGTCTTCTGGGTTGAACACCACTTGAACCAAGCCGGTTTTATCGCGTAAATCAATGAAAATCACACCGCCGTGGTCACGGCGACGGTTAACCCAGCCACACAATGTGACAGTTTGGTCGGCTTCGGCTGTGGTCAAAAGACCGCAAAAATGGCTGCGCATGCTCATAGGTTTCTTTCTTTTGTTTCAGTAATTTAAAATTGTGTAGAAGGGTAAGATCAATCTTATTTGGTTATTTGGAAATTTCAATGATCGGTGCGTCATCAGGCGCAACCACACCCATTGAAATAATGTATTTAAGCGCCTCATCAACGCCCATTTC
>JBIKPB010000167.1:0-4160 GCA_044357705.1 Formosimonas sp.
ACCGTGGCTTGGCTAAAAACGCCAGTCGTGCATTTGTGCTGCTCGCTTTGTTCAATATCGTCCAGTGGAATCGTCAGCTGACACCATAATTCCGTCGGTACTGCGCCAAAACACGGCGTAGTGCCGTAAATCAGCTGTGTATCGGGTTAATTTGCGATGTACTTGGGTCGATTTGACGATCAAACTCATCGCTTAAGTTAAAACAAGAAATCGTGGGTTTATTCCGCGTTTCCTTGAAAGTATTTGACGCTAATTAATAATTTTAGAGATCCTTGTTACCTCTTTTGTTGCGCCGCAATAAAATCATGACAAATCGCTTTTTTTTCATTCCGCTTGCTGTAAAATAACAAAGTTTCTCATTAATCATCGTGCTGCTGTGCAGCGTAGCGTTAACTTCCCAAAAAGGTGTCCCCATGAAAATTCATGAGTATCAAGGTAAAGAAATCCTTAAAAAATACGGCGTGCCGGTTCCTCGCGCGATTCCCGCGTTTTCGGTCGCTGAGGCGGTAGAAGCAGCCAAGGCTTTGGGCGGCTCCGTCTGGGTCGTTAAGGCGCAAATTCATGCGGGCGGTCGAGGTAAAGGCGGCGGCGTGAAAGTGGCTAAGTCGATGGAAGAGTTGACGCAATTTGCGACTGAAATTTTGGGTATGCAACTGGTCACACATCAAACCGGTCCTGCGGGTCAAAAAGTTCGTCGCTTGTTGATCGAAGAAGGTGCGGACATTCAAAAAGAATATTACCTCGGCATGGTGGTTGATCGCGGTACCCAAAAAATCTGTGTCATGGCTTCATCTGAAGGTGGCATGGACATTGAGCACGTCGCGGAACACACGCCAGAGTTGATCCATAAAGCATTCATCGCTCCGTCAGAAGGGTTGACTGACGCGGTCGCAGATGACTTGGCGCGCAAAATGGGTATTCCCGAAGCGTCAATCGGTGGTGCACGCGTCGCCATGCAAGGTTTGTATAAAGCTTTTGTGGAAACCGATGCGGATTTGGCTGAGATCAATCCGTTGATCACAACCGGTGATGGCCGTGTGGTAGCGCTTGATGCAAAAATGAATTTCGACTCAAATGCGTTGTACCGTCATCCGGAAATCGTTGAAATGCGTGACTTGGACGAAGAGGATCCAGCGGAAATCGAAGCGTCGAAATTTGACTTGGCTTACATTTCACTTGATGGCAATATCGGTTGCTTGGTGAATGGCGCAGGTTTGGCGATGGCGACGATGGATACGATTAAGTTATATGGCGGCGAGCCAGCCAACTTCCTTGACGTGGGTGGTGGTGCGACGGCTGAGAAAGTAACCGAAGCATTCAAGATCATGTTGAAGAATCCTGACCTTAAAGCGATTTTGGTGAATATTTTTGGTGGCATTATGCGTTGTGACGTGATTGCCGAAGGTGTGATTACTGCTGCTAAGCAAGTTAAATTGCAAGTGCCGTTGGTTGTGCGCATGAAGGGCACTAATGAAGATCTGGGCAAAAAGATGTTGGCTGAATCAGGTTTGCCGATCATTGCCGCAGATACGATGGCTGAAGCGGCTGAAAAAGTCGTGGCAGCAACGGGCGGTACGATTCCTGCACACTTGATGACAGATGCGCGTTCAACTTTGAGCTTGAACGAACAGGCAGCTGGTTTTAATGCTGTTGCCGCGGGTGTCGGCGCGGTGGCGGTAGGCGCAGTAAGTGCGTTATCGAGTGCTACTGAAAAATCTGCAACGATGCTGGGTTTAACTGCCGGTATCGCCGCTGATGGCGTGAGTGCGGTTGCCAGCGGTGTTGGTGCGGTGGTCACCGGTGTTGCGAGTACTGCAGTAGATGTGGTCGGTGGTGTCATCGGGGCGGTCGTCGACGGTACGGAAGTGGTCGTAGACAAAGCAGCTGACTTGGGTGTCGCTGCTTATGAAGCGGTGCTTACCGGTGCAGAGAAAATTGCTGATGGTACTGCTGTTGAAGCGGTTTATGACACTGTAGTTGAAGGTGCGGAAACCGTTATTGGTGGTGTGGGCAGTGTTGTTGTTGGTGCCGCAACTGCTGTAGGTGATGTGGCAGGTGCTGTAGTGGATGCTGCGTCGGAAACATTAAATAATGTGGGCGAAGGCGTTGCGGCTGTAGGAGCGGGTGCGGTTGCTGCTGGTGCAGGTGTATTGGGTTTGTCTGAGCGAAAAACGGATAAAGCCGCAGGTGGGGTGGCTGGCTTTTTGAAGCGTTTCTGGTGGGTTTTGCCTTTGTTGTTGATTGGTGCTTTCTTACTCAAAAACTGTGGTGGCAAGGGTGATGCGGAGCAAGCCGCACCTGCGCCTGTAGCGGCAGAGAAAGCAGCTGCTCCTGCTGTTGCGTCAGCAACCCGTAAAATGTCGCTCGGCACTTGGGCGTTGAATCTGGTGGGGGGCGGTAAGTATGAGCTCAATGGTAAGGTCAGTGATCAAGCTACTAAAGACGGTATGTTTGCAGCAGCCAAAAAAGTATTTGGCGATGCCAATGTTGTGGACAAATTGGCGATTGATGCCGCTGCTGCTCCCGTCGGCTTCACAGGTGACTGGTCTAAGTTGTTTGAGCTCTTTAAAGCAAACGGCGCACGCTTAACGGTGGATGGTGACGTGGTTAACGTAATGGGTGAAGTCGACGACTCCACTAAGGGCACTTTAATTGGCGCGCTCAAAAGTGTTTTAGGTGAAGGTTATAAAGTTGAAGATCACTTAATGAAAAAAGGCTCAACCGCCTCAGAAGGTGCTTCTTTATTAAAAGTAGAGTTTGCGACGGGTTCGGATGCAATTCCTGCTGCGGCTCAAGCCGGTTTGAATGCGTTCGCAGCTGATTTGAAAAAATCAGGTAAAAAGGGTGAAATTGGCGGACATACCGACAACGTAGGTGATGCAGCTAAAAACTTGGCTTTGTCTGAGGCGCGTGCAAAAGCAGTCGTGGCTTATCTCGTGAAACAAGGGGTTGTTGCGGATGCGTTGACGGCAAAAGGTTATGGCGATGCAAGCCCAATCGCGGACAATGCAAATGACAATGGTCGTGCGCGCAATCGCCGTGTGGAGTTTAAATAAGCCCTCACGCAGTTTTCGGGGCTTGCACGTAAAGAGCAAAAGAGCAGATTCAAAACCAATGAGTCTGCGTAAAGAAAATAGAGTGCGCAGTCGTTTAAATAAGCGACTGCGCCTATCGTTAATAACGAATGAAGGATAATTTCCATGAGCATTTTGATTAACAAAGATACCCGCGTGATCACCCAAGGCATCACCGGTAAAACAGGTCAGTTTCACACCCGCATGTGCCGTGAATACGCCAATGGCAAAAACGCTTTTGTCGCCGGTGTAAATCCGAAAAAAGCCGGTGAAGATTTTGAAGGTGTGCCGATTTACGGTACGGTCGCTGAAGCGGCGGCACAAACAGGTGCGACGGCATCGGTCATTTATGTTCCGCCAGCAGGTGCTGCTGCTGCAATTTGGGAAGCAGTTGAGGCCGATTTGGAATTGGTGATCTGTATCACAGAAGGCATTCCTGTACGTGACATGATGGAAGTGCGTGATCGCATGGTACGTGAAGGTCGTAAAACATTGTTGCTCGGCCCAAATTGCCCCGGTGTGATTACACCAGATGAACTTAAAATCGGCATCATGCCGGGTCATATTCACCGTAAAGGTCGCATCGGTGTGGTTTCACGTTCAGGTACATTGACTTACGAAGCGGTGGCTCAATTGACCGAGCTGGGTTTGGGTCAGTCATCTGCGGTGGGTATTGGCGGTGATCCGGTGAATGGCTTGAAGCACATTGACATCATGCGTATGTTTAACGATGATCCTGATACTGATGCAGTTGTGATGATCGGTGAAATCGGTGGCGGAGATGAAGAAGCTGCTGCTCTTTGGGTCAAAGACAATATGAAAAAACCTGTTGTTGGCTTTATCGCAGGCGTGACCGCACCAGAAGGCAAGCGTATGGGGCATGCTGGTGCGATCGTCTCTGGTGGTAAAGGGACTGCACAAGAAAAGCTGGACATTATGGCTGCGTGCGGCATTACCGTCACCAAAAACCCATCAGAAATGGGTCGTTTGCTGAAACTAGCGATTTAATGATCATCGCTTTTATGTAAATGAAAAGGCATCGAATTCGATGCCTTTTTGACCTTTGATTGTCTTAAAGCAAAAACA
>JBIKPB010000169.1:0-4125 GCA_044357705.1 Formosimonas sp.
TGTGCAATACCTCTCAGGTAATCCCGTACAGGTCGGGCGCAGCATTGCTCAGTTGGGTGCCAATGACGTTTTACTGGTGTTGGATTTACGACGTTACGATGCATGGGTGATTCATGCGGTGCAAATGGCACATGAACAAGGCGTGCGGATCATCGCAATTGCCGATAGCGTTTTGTCACCATTGGCTCAATATGCAGAGTTCACATTGATTGTTGTCGCTGCCGGTACCGGACCGTTTGATAGCCATGTGGGTACCTTGGCCTTGTTCAATGTGATCAATGCGGGCGTGGCGCAACGACTTAAATCAAGTGCTAGCCAACGCTTGGAGCGAGCCGAAAACGCTTGGCATGGCGCGAATTTATTGGTTGAGCGATAGTGCACCTCAAACACCGAACAAAAAACCAGCATCATCATGCTGGTTTTTTTGCGCCTCAGTCATCCAACTATTGCACTTCTGTAGATACTGCTGAAGCGGCAGCTTTCGCTGCATCAGTTGCATTGGCTGCATCGACCGCGCCTTGAGCTGCAGCGTCACAGTCCGCACATGAAGCATGATCCGCTGCCACTGAGTCGATTTCCTGACCGTTTTCATAATCAGACGAATAATACATTCGACCTTGTGGATCAAAGCCTTTGACATTGCCTTGGACGGACAGATGCTCGTTGTAAAAACTGTTCAAGGTTCCACGGTAAGAACCTGCAAAAAATACATTGCTTTGTTTTTTACCGCTGCTATGGAAGTCTTGTAAGACAAACAGACTGTTTACTTGACCGTACAGCACGCGATAATATTCCGCGTTTTTGCTGCGCTTTTGGACCTCATCATTTTTATCAAAGTACGCAATCACACATTGATCTGGACGTTTGAATGTGCGACATTCTGTACCCAATTCTGCTGCAGCGGCATCGGCATCTTTGGTGGTTGTGCTGCTTGCTGGTGTGGCTTCGGTTGCCTCGACCGCTTCAGCCGTAGCAGCTAATGCTGCTTGAGTCGAGTCCTGTTCTGAATCGGAGATTAACTCACCATTTTTAAATTTGGACTCTTTGAGCAGGTTACCGTCTTCATCCCATGCTTTCCAAACGCCATCGAGTGCGCCATTAGAATAATAATATTCTTCGGATTTTTTGCCGTTGGCGTGCCAAGCGGTAACCTTACCGTCAACCTCATTATTTTTATAGAATGCTTGTTGACGCTTTTGACCATTGGCATACCACCTGATGTAATCTCCATTTGCTTTACCATGGTCAAACGTAGTCTGTTCGATTTTATTGCCCTCATCGTCATAGCTCAGCCATAAGCCATGTCGCTGGTCAGAAACGTACTGTCCTTCCTCTTTTTTTGCGCCATTTTCATGCCAAGTAATGGATGCGCCATCAAGTATGTCAGCCGCATAGTTTTGTTCTGATTCTTTTTGACCGTTTTCATACCATTTTGTCCATAGGCCAAACGCTTTGTTGTCTTTGGTTTGACCTTCGGCTTGCTTTTGACCATTGGTGTACCACATCGTGTGCGAGCCTTGAGACAGTCCCTCGATCACATCGTACTGCGAAGTTTTTTGTCCCTCACGTGTCCAATGCGTATTGTTCAGCGCGGTAATTTTGGCATCTGACTCCAACCAGCCGGTCTTGATGGCTTGTCCATCTGTTGTGGTGAAAGTCGAGGATTGCTGTTGACCATTGTTGTAATAATCCGTTGCAACATAGCGATGATCGGCCGTTTTGCCATTAAGCACGCGGTATAAGTCAGCCGGTTTACTCACCCAATCGGCACTTGACTCATCTTCATTGCGCTTAAAATGGGCGATGACGCAGTCGTTTTTCGCTACTTTGAGTTTTTGGCATTTGACGCCTAAATCTTTTGCGGTTTGTGTGGCATCGTATGCGGCGATCGGTTGTTGGGCGTAAGCCAAACTTAATGAGCTGATCAACAGTGTGAGGGCAAACATGCGCTTCATAAAATTCTCCATTATTTTTGTGGGCTTAGTGGGGGCTGCCGCGGCGTATGATAACGCGCTTTGTGTGTGCTCTGTGTGAAGGCGGTTTAAATTAATCAGTTATAATTGCACCTCATTTGACGCACCCAAACTTGGAGTATTTATGCTACTTGTCCTCTCGCCCGCCAAAAGTTTAGACTTTGAAACGCCTCCTCACATCAAAACTTCGACACAGCCGCAATTCATTCCACAATCAAGTGCATTGATGAAAGTCTTGCGTGAATATGACGTACCGCAACTGTCGCAACTCATGCACATCTCCGATAAACTCGCGGCGCTTAATGTTGCGCGTAACAGTGAGTGGAAAGGCAAATTTGATGAAACCAATGCCAAGCAGGCAATTTTGGCATTTGATGGTGATGTTTATGCGGGTTTTGATGCCAGAAGTTTAAGTGCGCGCGAGCTAAATCATGCGCAAAAAGTCGTGCGCACATTGTCGGGCTTGTATGGCATTTTGCGACCGCTCGATTTGATGCGACCGTATCGCTTGGAAATGGGTACGCAACTGACCAATAAAAAGGGTAAGGATTTGTATGCGTTTTGGGGCGATACACTGGCGCGTCATTTAAATGACGAGTTAGATGCACACACGTCGAAATATTTGATCAACCTCGCATCGGATGAGTATTTTAAAGCCGTGTCGGTTAAAAGCTTCAAACATCCGATTGTTCAGCCGGTTTTTCAAGATCACAAAAACGGCACTTATAAAATCATCAGCTTTTTTGCCAAGCGTGCACGTGGTGTGATGGCGCGTTATATCGTGCAGAATAAGATTGATCAGCCGGAGTTGTTGAAGGATTTTACCGAAGACGGTTATCGTTTTTCGAGTGAGAAAGTCGCTAAAAATGGCGTGATGCAACTGGTTTTTGTGCGCGATTAAATGCTTGAAATAACGATTGAAGTAAAAAGCGATGCGCGTAAGCATCGCTTTTTGATGGGCTAAATTTACTCATGAATGATTACGCAGTTGCTCGGGCTAATTGATAAATCCCTTGCGCACTGACTTGTGTTACCAATGTCGTACTGCACAATACATCATCGCGCAAAAAATGCACCGTGATTGTTTGATTGGTTTTGAAATGTTTGAGTGCATCGTCTGGTGTCGTATTCAGTTTGAGCGAATCAAAAGTCAGCAACACATCGTCGGGTGCTAGGTTGGCTTTTTGGGCGGCACCGTTATTTAACACACGCATGATTTGATAACCACCATCAACCTTTTTGATCGTTGCACCCAGTTGTGCGACATTGGATTTTGTCTGTGTCAAACTCATGCCGTTGGCTTTGAATAAATCATGCAACGGTAAATCATCGGTACTGTGTAATGCAGTTTGGAACAACGGCTCAATATTCGGTGCATATTTTTGGCAGGCGCGAATGATGTCATCCAGTGCTAGTCCGCGTGGATTTTGATAAA
Organism: Formosimonas sp.; assembly: GCA_044357705.1. Classification (GTDB taxonomy): domain Bacteria; phylum Pseudomonadota; class Gammaproteobacteria; order Burkholderiales; family Burkholderiaceae; genus Hydromonas. The sequence continues at coordinate 3,409 of JBIKPB010000169.1, forward strand.
AATCGCGACCGAATGCTTGCCACAAATCACGCATGACATCATCGAAACTGAATCTGCTGTGGCTGTGTTGGCGAATAAATAAATCCAACGCCAGCGCCACGAGTGAGCCTTTGGCGTAATAGCTGACCACAGCGTTCGGTGTGTTCGGTGATGCTTGGTAATATTTAGTCCATGCGTAAAATCCGCTTTCACTCACAGTTTGCACGCGATTGCCATCATGACGCATGACCGCATTGAAGGTGTTTTCAAGGCGCTTGAAATACTGCGCTTCGGATAAAATCGACGTGCGCACCAAAACCAGATCATCATAATAGCTGGTCACACCTTCAAAAAACCACAACAGCGAAGTGTCGATGGTTTGTGCCAAATCATACGTGACGAAATTGGCGGGTTTCATGCGTTTGACATTCCATGAGTGGAAATACTCATGACTGCACAAGCCCAAGAACGTCAGATATTCTTCTCGTCGCTCAACCGCATCCATGTGCTTGGGTAAATCATCACGACGGCAAAGCAGTGCGGTTGAGTCGCGATGCTCCAGCCCACCATAACCATCACCCCGTGCATCGACGATGAATAAATAACGCTTGAACGGTGCGGGCGAGTTGAATAAAGTAATTTGGTTTTCACAAATGCTTTGTAGGTCGCGCATCAATACCGCTTTATTGAGATAGGGCACATGACCTGCGATGGCGACTTCGTGTGGCGTGTCATGCG
>JBIKPB010000122.1:0-5310 GCA_044357705.1 Formosimonas sp.
TGCGCAATCCTTCGGCAAACACCGCAATCAAAGGCAGCAATAGAAAGAAAGCAAAAAATGCCAACGACACACCGAGAATCGTATATTTGACCACATTGGATTCACGCGTCGCCGAGCGTTGCTCATACTTAGTAAACGATTTATTTTTGAATGCAACTGTCTTCATTATCGACTTCTCCCCGTGGCTCTGGCGGCCCAAGCCTGTAAACCATTGATCAATAACAACAAAGCGAATGAAAACACCAGCATAACCAGTGCAATCGCCGTCGCACCGTTATAATCGTATTGCTCCAATTTGCTGATGATCATCAACGGCGTGATTTCGGAAACCATCGGAATATTACCGGCAATGAAAATCACTGATCCGTATTCGCCCACGGCGCGGGCAAATGCCAACGCAAAACCGGTCAATAATGCCGGTAATAACATCGGCAAAGTCACGTAGCGAAAAGTCTGCCAACGATGTGCGCCTAAGCTGGCGGAAGCCTCTTCAAGCTCGGTTTCCAAATCTTCTAAAATCGGTTGCACAGTGCGCACCACGAAAGGCACACCGATAAATACCAAAGCAATCAAAATCCCGATCGGCGTAAACGCCACCTTAATGCCAAGCGGCTCCAAGAACTGCCCGATCCAACCTTCTTTAGAATACAACGTCGCCAAAACAATCCCCGTAACGGCGGTCGGTAAAGCAAACGGCAAATCCACCAGCGCATCGATGATTTTTTTACCGGGGAAGCTATAGCGCACCAACGACCAAGCCAGCATCAGGCCAAATACCGTATTGATCGCGGCGGCGAGTAATGAGGCACCGAATGACAATTGATACGTCGCGACCACGCGCGGATCGGTCACGGTTTGCCAAAAGGCTTCGCCGCCCATCTTAGCCGTATTGAAAAATACAGCCGATAATGGGATCAAAACGATCAGAGATAAATAAAACAAGGTGTAACCCAAGGTCAGCTTAAACCCAGGTAAAACCTGATTTTGCTTATTTTTAGTCAGACTGAAACGGCTCAAAATCAACTCCTGAACTGATTTTCGGTAAATCCTTCGTATCCACAAAAGACATACTTGAAAAATCATGATTGAATAAGATGTCGATGCATCTTGATCACCCATAAGGATGAAGCGTCTCATTTTAGGGTGCTCGGCTTATCAATACAAATAACAAAAAATGGCTTGCTTATGAATAAAAATGCTAAAGAGTCATCTGTCTACTTATTCAATTTACTGCTAACCATATACAATTAAATTGTTTTTACGAATAAACAAATTCCACTACAATAACCGGCAATGCGTACCCAATTCACGCATACTTTTATGACTAACAAGGGATCACATGAAATCCATTCTCAAAACCGTATTTTTGCCTTTAACGATTGTCGGCTTATTGGCCGCTTGCCAAGGCGAGAAAAAAGCTGAACCAACCGCAGCTCCAGCAGGCGGTGACAAGCCGGTAGCAACGAATTTGTACGAACAACTCAAAGCGAAAAAAGTCATTCGCGTCGGTACCGAAGGCACTTACGCGCCATTCACCTACCATGACCAAAAAAACAACAACGCTTTGACTGGTTTTGATGTTGAAATCGCGAAAGAAGTATTCAAACGTGCGGGTATCGAAAAAGTCGAATTCGTTGAAGGTCCTTGGGACAGCTTGATTGCCGGTGTCGATGCTGATCGCTACGAAGCTGTGGTCAATCAAGTCGGTATCAACCCAGATCGTCAAGCGAAATATGATTTTTCTAAACCGTACATCAGCTCGCCAATGGTTGTCATCACCAAAGACGACAACACCAGCATCAAAACGATTGAAGACATCAAAGGCAAAAAAGCCGCGCAAACCGTCACCAGCAACTTCGGTAAAACCGCAGCTAAATACGGTGCGGAAATCGTTTCTGCCGATGGTTTTGCACAAACAGTTGATTTGTTAACTTCAGGTCGTGCTGAGTTGACCTTGAATGACCGTTTGTCATTCTTGGATTACAAAAAGCAAAAGCCAGATGCAAAAATCAAAATCGCTACAACAGATAAAGAAACCGCTGACTCAGGCATTTTGGTTAAAAAAGGCTCGCCAGAATTGGTCGCAGCAATCAACAAAGCATTGGACGAAATCAAAGCCGACGGTACTTACGCTAAAATTTCGACCCAATTCTTCGGCATTGACGTTTCTAAATAATCACCCTGCAATTTTCATCGTTTAAACCGCAACCACATGAACCTCGCCACTACTGGCGAGGTTCTTTATTACACGCTTACTGATTTTTATAACAACAATTAAGGGTCACCATCATGGATGCACGCCTCATCGAAATATTGACCAACTCGCTCCTGCCCTTTGCATTGACCGCGATCAAGGTCACCATTCCACTTGCCCTCGTTTCGTTTGCACTCGGTTTGATCATTGCATTTTTTACCGCATTGGCACGTTTATCGACCAATCCGCTGTTGCGCCGATTCGCCCAGTTTTACGTTTGGATCATTCGCGGTACGCCTTTATTGGTGCAACTGTTTATTATTTTTTATGGCTTGCCCTCGATCGGTATTACCCTTAACGCGTATGTCGCAGCGACCATTGCCTTCTCTTTGAGCGTCGGTGCTTATGGCTCTGAAACGATTCGCGCGGCGATTGAGTCGATTCCGAAAGAACAATGGGAAGCCGGTCAAACCATCGGCATGACCTATGCGCAAGTCATGAAGCGCATCATTTTGCCGCAAGCGGCACGCGTCTCGACACCACCTTTATTCAACTCATTCATCGGCTTGGTCAAAGACACATCATTGGCTGCCAGCGTCACGGTGATCGAATTATTCCGTAAAGCGCAAGAAGTCGCCGGTCAAACATTTGAGCCTTTGTGGTTGTATACCGAAGCGGCGATTATTTATCTGATCATCTGCACGGTATTGTCATACTATCAACGCAAAACCGAAACTTATTTCAATCGTTTTCACGCATAAAAGGCGGGCACATCATGATTACAGTTACCCATCTGGTCAAAGCCTTTAATGGCAAAGATATTTTAAAAGACATCAACGTGACGTTCCCTAAAGGCAAAACTACCGTGATTATCGGACCGTCCGGCTCGGGTAAAACTACGTTACTGCGTTGCCTCAATTTACTTGAGACACCAACCGAAGGCAGCATTGCGTTTGATCTGGACTTTTACCAATTCTCAGAAAAAACCAAACTCTCGACCGAGCGTGTGCTGAACTTACGTCGCAAGTCGGGCATGGTGTTTCAGAGCTTCAACTTGTTTCCCCACAAAACTGTCGAGCAAAACATCATCGAAGGACCGGTGATCGTCAAGAAACAAGATAAAAATCTAGCACTTGCCAAAGCGGCTGAATTGCTCAAAAAAGTTGGACTGTCGGATCGCGCGCAGCATTATCCGCATCAATTGTCAGGCGGGCAAAAGCAACGCGTTGCGATTGCGCGCGCATTGGCGATGGAACCGGAAGTGATTTTATTCGACGAGCCAACCAGCGCATTGGATCCTGAGCTGGAGATGGAAGTGTTACGCGTCATTAAAGACTTGGCAACTGAGCACAACACCATGATTATCGTCACACACAACATGGATTTTGCTAGAACCATCGCAGATTATGTGATTTTTATTGAAGCGGGTAAAATCGTGGAAGCGGGCGAAAAAGCCCAAGTGTTTGGCCATCCGAAAGAAAAGCGCACGCAAGAGTTTTTGCGCCTGTTCAGTAAAAGCCAATTTGAATAAACCACACAAAGAAAACCTATGTCACAAAAAACCTACAAACTCGCCACCAAGCTGATCCATGCCGGCGTTGAGCCGGATCCTACCACGGGCGCGATCATGACGCCGATTTACCAAACCTCGACTTTTGTACAAAGTGCACCCGGCGAACACAAAGGTTACGACTACGCGCGCAGCAGCAATCCGACCCGCACCGCGTTGCAAAACGCATTAGCGGTGATCGAAAATGGTAAACACGGCTTGAGTTTTGCCAGCGGCGTGGCAGCGACCGATGCGGTGATTCGCCTGCTCAATCCAGGTGATGAATTATTAGTCGCAAATGACTTATATGGCGGCACGTATCGCTTGTTGACCAAAGTTCATGCGCGCGCAGGTATCAAGGCGAACTTCATTTCGATGAACAATGCAGCCGACATCGAGCAACACATTACGCCAAACACCAAAATGATCTGGGTCGAAACACCGACCAATCCTTTGCTCAGCGTGGTTGATATTGAGGCGATCAGCGCAATTGGCAAACGCCATAACTTGCTCACCGTGGTTGACAACACATTTGCATCACCTTATTTGCAAAACCCACTCGATTGGGGCGCGGATATTGTCGTGCATTCGGCGACCAAATATCTCGGCGGTCACAGCGATGCGATTCACGGTGCGTTGGTTATGAATGACGATGAATTGCAAGCGCAATTGCACTTCATCCAAAAAAGTGCCGGCGCGGTTCCGGGTCCGCAAGACTGTTTTTTAATTTTGCGCGGTTTAAAAACCCTGCATCTGCGTATGCAACGTCACTGCGAAAACGGTGAAAAAATCGCGCGCTTCCTGCGCAACCACCCCAAAGTCGCAAAAGTCTATTGGGTTGGTTTTGAAGATCACCCAAATCACGACATCGCTAAAAAACAAATGCGTGGATTTGGCGGCATGGTGTCGTTTGAGCTCAAAGAGGACAGCGTCGAAGCTGCATTTAACGTGCTCAAAGGTACGCAACTCTTCGCCTTGGCCGAATCACTCGGTGGCGTTGAATCCTTGATCGGCCATCCTGCAACCATGACCCATGCGGCCATTCCACGTGAAGAACGAATCGCCAATGGGTTGTCGGATTCGTTGATTCGTTTGAGTGTTGGCGTCGAAGACGCTGATGATTTGATTGAAGATTTGAACCAAGCGATTGGCTAAAAAGATTCAATCAATCGGCTTCAATCTTGAATGGATTGAACATCCACAAAAAAATAAGGGCCGGTTCTGTTAACTTCAGAACCAGCCTTTTTTGTGACTTGCGTTTAATCCATTAACGATTTCACGGAACCGAATAAACACAATCGCTCATACTTAATGTGCGCTCGGTTTATCCACCTTACCCCAGAATATTTTGTACACCCAAGCCGTGTAAATCAAAATCATTGGCAACGCCACGGCGGCACCGACCAATAAAATTTTCAGCGATGAGGCGCTGCTGGCGGCCTGCCAAACCGTCACTTTACCCATGACAATGTAGGGAAATAAACTGTAAGCAAGCCCGATGCTGGATAAAACACACACTAAAAATGTATTGGCAAAAATCAACCAACCATATCCATGCGCAACCAAT